>JAITGH010000134.1 GCA_031280855.1 Oscillospiraceae bacterium
GCGGTAAGAGACACGTCGTTCAACCCGAGCGCGAAGTTCGAGTCCGCGTTCGTCGAACGCCGCGACATGGAATACAGCTACTCTGACGGCGATCTGTATTACTTCATGGACACCGAGACGTTCGAGCAAATGCCGATCAACAAATCGGTACTGCCTGACGGATTCAAGTACGTGAAAGAGAACATGCAGTGCAGGATCATGAGCTACAAGGGCAGCGTATTCGGGGTCGAGCCGCCGAACTTCGTCGAGCTGGAAGTTACGCAGACCGATCCGGGCTTCCGCGGCGATACTGCGACCAACGTTACGAAACCCGCTACGGTCGAAACGGGTGCGGAGGTCAAGGTTCCGCTGTTCATCGATACCGGCGACCGAATCAAGATCGATACGCGCTCCGGCGAGTATCTCGAACGCGCAAAGGGCTAATACTAGCCACACGTAATATTGAAAGCGTACCAAGGCGCGGTAGTCTCAAACGTGCGGCTCCGTCGCCTGTGACAGGTGAACCGAGGCGCGACCGCGTTCGCATTCTTACCCGACACCGTCGGGACTATGGAGGGCACTTATGACTATTATCGAAAAAGCCGCGTATCTCAAGGGTCTGATCGAGGGCATGAAGATCAACACCGAGACGGACGAGGGGAAACTGCTTGACCGCATCATCGATCTGCTCAGCGATCTTTCCGAAAGCGTCTCTGATCTTACGACCGACGTCGAAGAGCTGGACTTGCAGCTCGATGACGCTGTCACGGAGATTGAGACTCTGGTGGAGCAATGCGACAACCTAAGCGAGCAAGTCGACGCTCAAAGCGACGACATCGACGAGCTTCGCGAGGACATTGACGAGTTTGACGACCAGCTTGCGGAACTGACCGACGACATTGAGGCGCTCGACGAGAAGCTCGACGACGATTGCGGCTGCTGCGGTTCCCGAAAGGGGCACTCCCACGGCGGAGGCTGCTGTTGCGACGATGACGATGATGACGACGACGATGATGACGACGATTGGGATGACTGGGACGATTTACACGATGAGGTACAAAGCATCCATTGTCCGAACTGCGGTAAGCCGATCGAGTTCACATTCCACGACTTGTTATACGAATTTAAGAACGGTCAGCTCACGTGTGAAAGTTGCGGTAAAACCGTGGAGCTGCGACTTGAAGGCGACGAATTCGAAGCCGGAGCTGTGACCGAGTAGTCGGAGGACGGGAGTCAGGACGCAGGAGTAAGGGGACGGGAATCAGGAGAGCGCAAACCACGCAAGATCAGCGTCTCTCTCGTCCAACCCCCTGCACTGATTCCTGCCTCCTTAGTTTCGGGTAATAACCATACAGGATTTGCGATTCACCCTTGCATTCTGACAACGAGTATGATATAATCAGAGCTATCTGGTTTTCGCAATACTCTTATGTCAAGGGGTGATCGCGTAGTATGAAATTCTTACCGGAGCCGGGACTGCTGTATGACGCAATCTCGTACGGACTGATCTATTTCAACCACAACATAGTAAAACAGCGGAAGCGCAATGCGGCTAATGAAAGCCCGCTGATGTTCTTTGACAAGTTCCATATCGGGAAGCGCAAGATTGAGCCTCCGCAGACGCTTTATCCGTTCTTCTGGTTCAACAATCGGCGTGCGACGCTGATGTACAGCTATTTCTCCCAGTTCTTCAACTTTGACTGTCCGGACGTGCCGGGATTCCTCGCTACGCTGAAAACGCGGGAGTTCCGCAGCTTCTGCGTTAACTATTACCTCGCGCCGTTCGCCTCAAAGCTGAACCTGGAGCGCGTCGCGGCGGGCGACCCTGCCGAGTGCATTCGCGCAATCGCGTGTCTTGCGGATCAAGTTACCGAGCTTACGTCATTCGTTGACTTCTTCGTCGACTTCGATTCGTTGGCGTCGGAGCTTGAATACTTCCTCGCGGAGAGTTATCGCCGATTGGAAGGCTTCCACAAGGGATATTCCGAGCTCGTGAAAGATCTTCGGCGTGAGCTGGAGGTCAGCGGTGACGCGATTAAGCGTATGCAAAACATAGATGCGAACCACTCAATGCTGCACGATAGTTATACGATCCACTTGATGGAGCACTCCGTCGTGTTCGCACTGCGCATTGGAGAGGATCGCTATATCTTCTGCATGGGCGCAAGCAGCCGCCGCACGATTACTCACTGGGGCGGTTACTATGACATCACGATGCAATCGTTCGGGAACTCGTTCGGGAACGAGTTCATGTACAAGATCATTCAGGAACTTCGCAAGGGCGACGATACGATCACGATGCTGTCGAAGAAGCTGTATATCTCGCGCTCCACGATTGACCGATGTATGTCGCGGCTCTACGATGAGCTGATTGTGCGCATTGCGAAGAAGGTCGGTACGGAGATCTACTACGCGCTCGACCCCGACTATTTCGTTGTTGCGCGGGAGCGCATCTTGAATGAGATTGACTCGATCCTCTCCGATCTGTCGATATGAGCCGCTCCGGTACTCCAACCCGAAAGAGGTGGAACAATGCGAGCTGACAACGACGTAACGCGAATCATCACTACAATGCCGGAGGTGCAGGAACTGCTGCGCACGGCGGACGCGATCTATCACAAGGGCTGGGCGGAGCGCAATGGAGGCAACCTCAGCCGACTGCTCATCCTGCCGAATGAACCGGACTTCTACGTTCAGCGGGAGTTCCCTTTGACGATTGACGTGCCGGAGAATCTGCTGGGGCAGCTCGTCATCATTACCGGCTCCGGCGTGTACTTGAAGAACGTCATGCGGGAGCCGGAGGCGAGTCTCGCGCTATTGCGCATACGTCCCGATCGTGCGGAGCTTCTGTGGGGGCTTTCCGGAACCTTCGACCGTCCGTCGAGCGAGCTTGCCGCGCACTTACTCAGCCATGGTGTGCGCCTGGCCGCCGATCCGTCGCACCGCGTACTGGTGCATACGCACGCGACGAACGCAGTCGCCATGTCCGCCGTAGTCCCGCTTGACGAACGCGAGTTCACTCTCAAGCTGTGGCGGCAATGCACCGAAGCCGTCATGTTCCTATACGACGGCGTAGCCGTGTTACCGTGGATGCCTTGCGGCACCGCTGAAATCGGGCTTCGCACCGCCGATAAGCTCGCGGATCGCCGCGCCGTTATCTGGGCGCGGCATGGAGTCTTCGCCTCAGGCGCGTCCGCTGACGAGGCGCTCGGTCTCGTCGAGATCATCGACAAGGCTGCGGAGCTCTACCTTAAAATCGCGCATCTACCCGTCACTTTCGAACTGTCCGATGAGCAGCTGCGAGAGATGTCCGCTCTGCTGGGATTAACTGTTCGTGAGGGCTATGTATAGTTCGTCTTGACAATGGCGGCGTGAGGGTGTATAATGGCGGTGACTCTACGAAAGACGAGGGACAGCATACGGACAATTACGACAAGCCTCGCGAGGAGTGCGGGGTATTCGGGATGTACAACACGATCGCGGTCTCAGACGTAGCGGCGGCGTGCGCATACTACGCGCTGTACGCGTTACAGCATCGCGGTCAGGAGAGCGCGGGTATCTGCGTGGGCGACGACGGCTTAATGCGAGTGCACAAGGGACTGGGGCTGGTGCCGGAGGTTTTCACGCCGCGAGTACTGGATTCGCTCGGCTCGGGCAACATGTCGATCGGCCACGTACGGTACTCCACCACCGGTGCACCGCAGATCGAGAACGCGCAGCCGTTACTCGTGCACCACGTCAAAGGTTCGATGGCGCTCGTGCACAATGGGAACCTGACGAACGCGAACGAGTTGCGGGAAGAGCTGGAGCTGCTCGGCGGAATCTTCCACACGACAAGTGATACGGAGGTCATCGCGTACACGATCACGCAGGCTCGGCTATCGGAGCCGTCGATTGAGAAGGCGGTCGCGGCGGCGATGCACAAGCTGAAGGGCGCGTACTCGCTGGTTATCATGTCGCCTCGCAAGCTGATCGCGGTGCGTGATCCTCAAGGGTTCCGCCCGTTGTGCATGGGGCGATTGGGCGATGCCGTGATGTTCGCGTCGGAGAGTTGCGCGTTCTCCGCGATTGGGGCGGAGTTCATCCGCGACATAGAACCCGGCGAGGTCGTCGTCGCGTCGCCGAGCGGAGTTACCGGTATCCGCGACCACTGCGGCGGGAAGTCGCGGCTGTGCGTCATGGAGTACGTCTATATCGCTCGCAACGACAGCGTGTTGGAGGGCGAAAGCGTCCATTTGGCTCGCAAGCGTGCGGGCGCGTTCCTTGCAAGGTCACACCCCGTCGATGCGGACGTCGTCATTGGAATGCCGGAAAGCGGGCTGGACGCCGCGCTCGGTTATGCGGAGGAGTCCGGAATCCCCTACGGAGTCGGGATCTCTCGCAATCGCTATGTCGGGCGAACGTTCATCCAGCCGAACCAAAGCGACCGTAACGACGCCGTTCACATCAAGCTCACGCCGCTTAAAGCGACCATCGAGGGTAAACGCGTCGTCGTCGTCGAGGACAGCGTCATTCGAGGCACTACCACGCGGCACATCCTCAATCTGCTTCGTAACGCGGGCGCGAAGGAGATCCATATGCGGATCGCCTCCCCGCCGTTCAAGCACCCGTGCTATTTCGGGATTGACGTGGACAATTACGAGGATCTGCTTGCGAACCGCTTCGCCGGTGATGAAGCGATAGCGCGTGAGATCGGCGCGGACTCCGTACGCTACCTTAGCATCGACGACATCAGCCGAATCGCGCCGGTCGGCGATGCGCAGCTTTGTGTCGGTTGCTTCTCCGGCGCGTATCCCATCGACCCGCCCAAGGAGACGAGCAAACGCAAGTTCGAGCGCCCGCTGTCGGAGGCTCCTCCAAAGCCGCTCAAGAAGCCTCCGACCGATTAGCGCCTACCGCCTGTGACATCTCCCAAAAACCCGCCGACCGATTAGCGCCTATTGCCTGTGCCGATTCATCAGGCAACCCGCCAGCAGGATCGTACGCTCGTCCGTCGTCATCTCGTGCAGGTGGAGCGTAATCTTGCGAGTCACGTCGCACTCCTTGACGTACGCCGGGATGTCACGTGCACCGTCCTCAACAAGCTTGCGAATCCCGGGTATGTAGACGGTCGTACCGACGTCGAACGCGCACCATGTGTCGCGGTCGACCGTAAACGGCAGGATTCCCCAGTTGATAAGGTTCGAGCGGTACCGCTTCGTCGCGTACTCGTACGCGATGTTCGCGGCTCCGCCGAGGACGCGCTGGCAGGATGCGGCTTGCTCCCGCGCACTGCCGTCGCCCGGTTTCGCGGCGAAGATTCCGCTTGCCTGACCGCCGTCGCGCAGCGACTTCGACAGCGCGACATAGTCCGGGCATCGGCGCGATAGCGTGAACTCCGCAAGTTTGATCGGGTTCGAGCGATAGCTGCTCGTCTCACCGGACGGGATTAACTCGTCCGTTGTGGTAACGTCGTCGTGGATCGACGCGCAGATCTCGAACGTCAGATCGTCGGGCAGTTCGGGGAACTCCGGCCAATCGGTTATATTGGGGCCGAGCGTCAGCGTAGCGGCGCGTGAGTCCAACGCAGCATAGTCGATGTGAGCGAACGCGTCGGCGCCGGTTATCGCACCGCCGTTCGCGGCAGTTGCGGCGATGCTGTGCGCGTCCATGAGCGCGACGAACGCGGCTTGCCCGTCGCCGGGCTTCGAGCCTTCCCGATTCGGGAAGTTGCGCGTCGCGTGGCGTACGCTTAAGCCGCCGTGGATCGGCGTGTCGCCCGCGCCGAAGCACGGACCGCAGAACGCGGGCTTCACGATCGCTCCGTACCGCAGGTAACGCTCCAGGATCCCGGCGCGAAGTAGCTCCAGCTCGATCTCCACGCTTGCAGGGTAGACGGAGAAGTCGAACTCGGGCGCGACTCTGCCGTCCGGCAAAAGCTCGGACGCCTCCGTAAGCAGCTGAGTCAATCCGCCGGAGCACCCCACGATCACGCCCTGATCCGCGAACACTCTGCCGCCGCGTATCTTCGCGCTGAGCCCCAGCGGCGCGAGGTAACGCTCCGGATCTGTGTTAAGCTCGCGAATCGTCACCGCGTTCGACGGATGGAACGGCAGTGCGATCATGCTTTCCTGCGTACTGAGGTCAAGCTCTGCGTAGCTGTCGTAACCTGCGCCGTCGAGCGGCGCGTTATGCTCCGTCGCCCAAATCGAGCTAAGGCACGACGTCTCCGTCGTCATCACATCGATCCCGGTCTTGTAGTCAAGTGAGAGTGCCGCGAGCCCCGGACCCGCGAACTCCAGGATCTTGTTCTTCGCTCTGCCGTCCGGGAACAGTTCCGCGCACATCGAGATCGCGACGTCATGCGGCCCGACTCCGTCGGGAAGCGAGCCGGTGACCCAGACGAGCACGACCTCCGGCGCGTCGACGTCGTATGTGTCGCCAAGCAGCTGCTTGACAAGCTCCCCGCCGCCCTCTCCGATTCCGAGCGCACCAAGTTGACCGTAGCGCGTGTGACTATCGCTGCCAAGTATCATCATGCCCGGTTTCGCGAGGTTCTCCCGCACGTACTGGTGACAGACGGCCTCGTTCGGCGCGACGTACGTGCCGCCG
>JAITGH010000060.1 GCA_031280855.1 Oscillospiraceae bacterium
ACGCGGCGTGAGCCCCTGATTCGGCTGATTCCCACCGTCGCCCTGCCCGACGCTGTCTATCACGACTTTCGTTATCTTCGCATCGTTTAGCCCGTACTTCATGAGCGTTTTCGCGGCAATGCCGCTCTCCTCGCGGATCAGCCCGAGCAAAATGTGCTCCGATCCAACGTAGCTATGCTTGAGATCGTTCGCGGCATCCTGCGCGAGGTTAACAACGCGCTTTGCGCGTTCCGTGAATTTATCCTCGTAGTTCATATATTCTCCTTTGCCATTAGTTTGCGATATCACCTTTAATAGTGCGGCGCAAGACCTGAGCGCGAACGGAGTTCATCTCCACGTCGCTTAGGTCGCGTCCCGAGTCAAAACAGAGCGTGTTCGGCTGAATCTTGTGGATTAGGTTGTCGATCGTAGAGATCGGGACGCTAAGTTCGCCGATAGAAACCCCGACCCTAACCGCGCTCAGTAACTGCATCGCTTCCTCGCCGGAGATGCTCCGCGCATTCGTAAGCAGCCCGAACGCTCTCCAGACGTGGTCGTCGATGTAACCGGGGTGATTGTTATCCAGCGCACGCTGAATCTCACGCTCCCGCGTTATAATCCGCAAAACGAGCGCGTTGAGGTTCTCCACAATCTGACGCACGGAAAGCCCCATCGTTTGCTGGTTAGAGATCTGGTACAATCTGCCTACCGGCTTCGTCCCCTCGCCATAGAACCCGCGAATGGTATAGCCGCTTTTCGCAAGCCTCGCGGTTAAGCCGTGAATCGAGCCGCTGTCCGTATGCGCGGGCAGGTGCAGCATGACGCTGGCGCGAAGCCCGGTTCCCAGATTCGTCGGGCATCGGGTAAGCCAGCCGTGCTCCTCGTCATTGGCGAAGTCGAAGTGACCGGACAGCATCGTCTCAAGCCTGTCGACGGTCTCGAGGCAACTCTTCAGCGCCAGTCCCTCACCAAGCGCCTGGATTCGGAGGTGATCCTCCTCATTGATCATGACGCTGACCTTCTCATCGGGCGAAATCGCGGCACCGCACTTCTCGGACTTGTGGAACAGCTCCTTAGAGATGAGGTGGCGTTCAAGCAGCGACGCGGCCTCAAACGGATTCTCAACTTTAAGCTCGACGGTGTCAATGACACGGAACGCCTCGCCCTCCGCGATACCGCCGAGGAAGTCGCCGATCTGCTCGAACACGCTCGACTGCTGCTGCTCCGTCATCGCGCCGGGGAACGGAGTCTCCGCGAGGTTCCTCGCCAATCGGATTCGACTGGAGACCGCGATATCGCCGAATGACGGGTAATCGCGCAGCAAGTCAGAGAACTCCGACGGCGGCTCCGGCAGCCGCAGTTGATGCATCCGCTCGATATGAGGGTTCAGGATGTGCTCAAACGTGATATAGCAGTGCGCACAGCCCGCCTTCACGCTTTCGATTATGTCATCCTCGTTGGAGCCGCAGACGGGGCACGTCGGCGACGATGCGGACATTAACTCGTCAATACTCAGGTGACGTCCTGATGATGCGTTTGCCATATTATATCACCCCCACTGTAATTATAACACGAAAGTACCGCTTTGTCAAGTGAATTTTCTGTGAACTTTCTTCCGTCCCTGCCAACACCGCGCCGACCGCGCCTAACCTCCGACGCGTACCTCCACGGTGCCGCTCATGTCGGTGCGGAACACCTTCGCGCCGCTGTTCGCCAAGCGCAGGAGAGTCTCACCCGACGGATGCCCGTAAGTATTACGCGCTCCAACGCTTATCAGCGCGACCTCCGGGCGCATGATACTCAGGAACAGCTCCGAGCTTGAGTAGCGCGACCCGTGGTGCCCGACGAGCAGCACGTCAATATCAGGCAGCTGCGTGAACTCCGTCAATCTCAGCTCTGTCTCCGAATCCATGTCGCCGCACACGAACGCCTTGAATCGCCCGGACTCCGTCAGTACGGTCAGACCGCGCTCATTCGTCCCCTCTGCGGCAAGCGGCGGGAACAGCGTAAGCGACATGCCGCTCAAAGTCTCCGTACACGTGTCCGCAACGTATCGGACGGTCACGCCCGTCTCCGACGCGACCGCGAAGATCTCTCGCGCAAGCTCCCCGTACTCGTCGCCGGATAGCATCGGTACGACAAGCCGCTTCACGGCGATGCGCCGCAGTAACTCCGGCACTCCCGCCGCATGGTCAGCGTGGAAATGCGTGAGGATAAGCGCGTCGATCGAGTACCGACCTCTCGACGCGAGGTAGTCCGCCGCAAGATCGCCCTCATCGCCCAAGGCGGTGCCGCCGCAATCCACGACCACAGTCGCGTCGCGGCTCATGAATACGCTGCATTGCCCCTGTCCGACATCCAGCGCGATTACACTGAGCCCGCCGGGAACGTCAAGCCTGTTGAACGCAAGCGCGACTGCAAGCGTTACCAGCGCGAGTCCCGCAAACACGGCGGGCTTGCGGCGAATTCGCTGCTTAGCAAGCGCGAGCGTTACCGCGAGTATCGCGATATACACGCACCAAAACGTGATGTACGCACTTCGAACATACACCGCCGCGAACGGGATCTTACTGATTGCAACCGCCACACCCGTCACGTAGCGCGTCAGCAGTGACGGCACGTACGCGATTGCGGCTCCGACCGATGCCGCAATCGCGCCTACCGCCAGCGCCGGCGCTCCAACCACAAATGCGGCCTCGACCGCCCACAACGCCAGTAGGTTCGCAGGCAGGAAAATCAACGAGACGTAGCCGAAGTGGTACACCGCAAGCGGCAGCGTAAACGCATTCGCGGCGATAGACAACGCGGCGGCCGAGCGCAACGCGTACAGTAGCTTTCTCAACCGCGATGCATTGTGGTTCGGTCTGCCCGCAAGCTTCTTTGAAAACAGTAGTATACCGATTACGGCGGCATAGCTGAGTTGAAGTGATGGTCCCGCAACCGAGTACGGGTTCGACGCGTACAGCAGCAGAAACGACCCCGGCAGCGCTCTCCACGGTTTATAGTCGCTCTCTGACAGCGGCGTCACGAGGAATCCCGCAGACATAATGCCCGCACGTACCGCAGGCGCGTTCGCGCCCGTTATGAGCACGAAGACCGCGATAACGGGCAGTCCAACAATCGCGCGAAGCCGCACTCTTCCGAGTAACAGCGACAACAGTGCGGTCAGGAATCCGATGTGCATCCCGGATACCGCAACGACGTGGCTAAGGCCCGCAATCGCGAATGCCGACTTAACATACTTGTCCGCATTCCAATCGAAACGGTCGCCGATAAGGAGAGCCTTCATGAACGGTGCGGAGCCGGGCGTGAAAACACGATCCGCAACTTCGCTCAAGTGCCGCGCAATGTATCGCGGCAAGTATCTCACGGAGAACCCGGCGTCACGGATCTGCTCGACCTCATCGGAGCTTGCGCGGAGGTAAACGAACACTCCCGCCGACGTCTTGTCGTACTCCCGACTTGAGGCAAGCACGGCGGACGCCGTCACGCCGACAATCGCACCCGGTTCGAGCGTGCGCGGAGCCTCGCCGTGATAGTATATGTACAGATCCGCCTTAATGTCCGCGCCGGAGCGCATTATGCTGACCGGCGTGATTCCGGCGTCGTCGTACACTCGGGTATAGTCAAGAACTCGCACGGTGAAATCGGACGACGCGCCGTCAAGCGATCTCGCGGGGGCGTAGAAGATCGCGTCGAACCCGAACTTCCATGCGATACACGCCGCCGCAATCGCCGCCGCCGCTATCAGTCCCTTATAGTGACGACGAAGCCAATCCGTTACCGCGTTATCCATCTTCAGATATCGTCTAACGCGGCGGTGATATACTCCGCAAGCGTCCAAACGTCACGGAACGTGTGCACGTCCTCATCGTGGATTTGTATAGTGAACGCCTTCTCGCAGTCGATGACCAGCTTTGCGAGATCAATCGGCTCGACACCCGCCTCCGGCGTAAGCGCGGAGCGCTCGTGCAGGTGCGAAGCGTCCTCGCTTATCGTTTCGGCTAGCAGCTCAATGATTCTCTCAACCGTCGTATCCATCGTTGACCTCCGTTGCAAACAGGTTCAGCCGGTGTAAGGCTCGCGTACACGCGACATACAGCAAGTGCTTAGAGAAGCGCGAGTACTCGCAAACCAGCACCGCGTCAAACTCCAGCCCTTTCGCCATGTACGCCGGAAGTATGAACGCGCCTCGAGCGTCGTACCCGGTCATCAGTCGAACGTCTGTAAGCGACTTCAATCGCGCAAGGTGCGACTTCGCGCCGCTCATGCTGTCGCATATCAGCGCGATTGAGCCATAGCCAAGCTCGAGGCATCGGTCAAGCTCCGCCGCGATCGCGCCGATGTACGCGTCCTCGTCCGCGAAATGCGTTGAAGTCGGAACCTCACCGCTGCGGCCGAAGTTCTCAATCGGCTTCCCGAGTATCGCGGCACTGAAGTCGAGGATCTCCTTCGTCGAGCGGAAGCTTCGGCTAAGCGTGACGAGCTGCGACGTCCGCGGCTTAAGCGTCGCGCTGATCCTATCGTACAGCGTCAAGTCGGTCTCACCGACGACAGTCTGGCTGACGTCGCCAAGCACGGTATAGTGTGCGCTCGGGAAGATGCGCTTCAGGATCGCGAAATGTACGGAATCGTAGTCCTGCGCCTCGTCGACGACGAGTTGCCGGATATCGCCGAACGGGCGCGACGGCTCCAGCGACAGCTTCAACAGAGTTACGCCGACCGCATCGCAGTATTTAAGCGTTGCCGGAACGGTCTCGCCAAGCATCTCAAAATAGAGCGCGGCGTAGTCGAGCCTCGTGAACGTTCGCACGTGCAGGATCAGCTCCGTGCTCTCGGCGATTGAGATCATGCGTGCGTACTCGGCGAACTCGTACCTATGTTCCTCAATCTTCTCGGCTTCGCGCTCGAGCTCACGGATGTGCGGCTGACGAAGCCGATGCACTGCGTTAAGTATGATTTGCTCGATCTTCATGAGCCTGACCGCAAGCGGAGCGCTCGCGTCCATCGCGTTGAACGCGGTCTCCAACTCCTCGACCGTGAAGAGCGTACGACCGAGATATTCGACGTCGCGGAACTGCGGCGCGATCGAGTCCGCGAAGTCACGCACTCGGGCGGCGAACGCCTCGGAGGCTTTGTACGCGGACTCCGCGCCATCGGCTTGACCCGTGATGATTGCCTCCAATTCGTCGAACTTCGATTGGTAGTCCAATGCGAAGCCATGCACGGCATCGACGAGCGACGCGAACGTCAGCGAGGTTACGCTTTGCTCGCCCAGCTCCGGCAAAACTCCGCCGATGTACTTCTCGAACAAGCGGTTCGGAGCCAATACGGCGATATTATGGGCAGACAGTTTTCCGGTCAAGCCCTCGTACATCAGGTACGCGGCGCGATGCAGCGCGATCGAAGTCTTACCGCTTCCCGCCGCGCCCTGAACCATCAGCAGTTCATTGCGCATGTCGCGTATGACTTCGTCTTGATCACGCTGAATCGTCTCCACAATCGACTTCATCGACTCGGACGCGTTCCGCGAGAGCAGCTTGCGCAAGTACTCGTCAACGATTTGCACGTCGGAGTCGAAGTAGTACTCGAACTTTGCGTTCTTGATCTCGAACTGACGCTTCAGCGTAACAGTCCCCTCGACCGCACCGATGGGCGCGTTATAGCTCGCGGGCCCGACTCCGTAGCGATAGAACAGGCTCGACACCGGAGCCCGCCAGTCAAAGACGCGGATATCGCGAGCACTCTCGCCGCGTATGGAGAATCTGCCGATATAGTGCGTGCGAGTGCGGCCGTCCCTTAAGAAGTCAACTCTGGCAAAGTAGGGACTGTTATATGCGGCGCGAAGCTGAGCCTCACGGTTCAGCGACGACTCGACGGCAAGATTCTCCCGCGCCAGTGAAGTTAGGTACAGCGCGATGCTCATCGTTCGCTCTTCTTTGTCGATCGCAGTTCTAATGTCATCATACGCATCGTTTGCGGACGCGCCGAGTTCCCGCTCTCGCGAGCCGCTCTCGCGAGCCGCGTCGATGAGTTGCTCATCGATGATACGCAGTATTCCGTCGAAATATGCAAGTTCCAGTTGCAGTTCGTCTTCCACTCGATTCACCTCTTTCGTATGCTATTATACCGCAGATGACGTAAAAAAACAAGTCCTTTTTTCGCGTGACGCCCATCAAACTGTGTGACGAAGCTCAAAATATGGCGATCAGATACGGATTAGCATAAAAATTTGAAAAAATTTTCAAAAAAACACTTGACAAGAGTGTAAAGCGGGTGTATAATAGCACTATAAGTAGTGCAGTAGCGATTCTACCCTTGTTAAGCTGTTATTGCGCCAAATCTTACGAAACGTAGTTGCGCACACGCGCATAATACGTAAAAAACGGAGGTATTGTTATGTTATTCGGTGAGAAGCTCGCCCAACTGAGGAAAGCGAAATCCCTTACCCAGACCAAAGCCGCGCAGGCACTTGGCGTGCCGTTCCGCACGTACCAAAACTACGAAAGCTGCAAAATCTACCCGCGCAATCGCTCATTCTACAAAACTACCGCAGAGTTCTTTGAGGTTCCGGAATCCTACCTCGTCACCGATGACGACACCTATATCGCGGACGCATACGAGCGCGGCGGCTCGACCAGCAAGCGTCAAATTCAAACGCTTCTCGCGGAAGTCGGCGGTCTGTTCGCCGGAGGTGACCTCAGTGAGGCGGACAAGGATAAGGTCATGCTCACCATGAGTACTCTCTACTGGAAAGCAAAAGAGAACAACAGGAAGTACACGTCCTCCGCACGCCGTGCTCAGGCTGACTCTGCGAACTCGATCTTGGACGACGACGAGGACGATACGCTTGATTAGACGTATCTCCGCGAACGTCTCTCAACTTGCCAAACGCTACACAGACCGCGACCCGTTCCAAATCGCACACTCAACCGGTGCGCAAGTCGAGTTCTTCGATCTCGGCAACCTCAAAGGCTTGTACACCGTCATAATGCGCAACCGCTTC
This sequence comes from Oscillospiraceae bacterium, assembly GCA_031280855.1. Lineage (GTDB taxonomy): Bacteria > Bacillota > Clostridia > Oscillospirales > Oscillospiraceae > JAISJH01. The sequence goes on from JAITGH010000060.1 coordinate 6,986, forward strand.
ATCGTCATCAACTCTAGGCTCGATGAGTTCCGGCAAAAGCTTATATGCGCCCACGAACTTGGGCACGACCGCTTGCACCGCAAGCTAGCCGTAGGCGTCACATTTCGGGAGTACTCATTCTACGACATGACGCTGCGCCCCGAATACGAGGCTAACATCTTCGCGGCCGATCTCCTCGTTTCGGACGAAACGTTCCTCGAGTTGATCGCGAAAGGATACGAGTACGAGCAGATCGCTCAAGTCACGCATACCGAGTTGAACTTGATCGCAATCAAGGCGACCTCACTGCAAGCACGAGGTTACGACTTGCGCGCCCCGGGCTTCCGCTCAGACTTTCTGAAGTAACGCGCCGTCGGCGGTGCTCGGCGCGTTAAGCCGCTCCGGTAACCTCTTTGTAGTTCCGGCATCCGCGAGATGCGCGTCCGCGGTCGATGCGGACATGCTCTCATATTATACCATAATTCGGACAAAAAGTCAAGCTTTTTTGTCCGAATTGGTCACGTCGACAGTCGAGTAAATTTGAAAAAACACTTGACAAACGGGCAAAAGTGTGGTATAATAGTAATGTTTGAGGGGAGCGGACGGTCGCGGGCACGCGGAAACGTGCGCGAGGAAAGTCCGGGCTGCACAGGGTAAGGATAGCGGGTAACGCCCGCCGGAGGCGACTCCAGGACAAGTGCAACAGAAATAGACTGCCGAGCGGTAACGTTCGGCGATGGTGGAAAGGTGAGGTAAAAGCTCACCCGCGGAACGGTCAAACGTCTCCGTGCTGTAAACTCTATCCGCAGCAACGCGGGAAGCTATGGGTTGCCCGCCCGCTTCCTACATCGGCTCGAGCACGGCGGCAACGCCGCGCCTAGATAGATGACCGTCGACTACAGAACCCGGCTTACAGCTCCCACTCAAACTCTCAAGCGGCGGAGCGCATCGTGCCCGTCGCACTTCATTTCAGGTGATGCTATGACTAACTTCATCGATCAGACTACGATAACCGTTACCGCCGGTAACGGCGGCAACGGTTGCGTATCGTTCCGGCGCGAGAAATACGTGCCCGCAGGCGGTCCCGACGGCGGCGACGGCGGCAAGGGCGGCGACGTTGTCCTCGTGCCCGATAACAATCTCTCTACGCTTAGCGAGTTCCGGTTCAAGCGCAAGTTCTCCGCAGAGAACGGCGCCGACGGCTCCGGCCGCGATAAGTACGGGCGCGACGGCGCGGCGCTTACGCTCAAGGTTCCGCTCGGAACCATCGTGCGGGAACGCGAATCCGGCGCGATCGTGCACGACATGTCGGACGGCAATCCGTTCACCCTCGCACGCGGGGGTCGAGGCGGGCGCGGTAACCGCAAGTTCGCCACCGCAACACGTCAGGCACCGCGCTTCGCGAAACCCGGCGGCGCAGGTCAAAGCAGAGCCGTAACGCTCGAGCTGAAGCTGCTTGCGGACGTCGGACTCGTCGGACTTCCGAACGCCGGTAAGTCAAGCTTGCTCGCGGCCGCGACTCGGGCGCGTCCCAAAATCGCCGACTACCCGTTTACGACGCTAAGCCCGAACCTCGGAGTCGTGGATCTCGGCAATCTGCGCGGCTCGGACTCCGTCTCATTCGTGCTTGCGGATATCCCCGGATTGATTGAGAACGCGTCCGACGGCGCGGGGCTGGGGCACGAGTTCCTGCGCCACGTTGAGCGCTGCCGCTTGCTTATCCACGTCGCGGACGCGTCCGGCGAATCGCTCGGCTCTGATATCGCGCTGATCAACGCGGAGCTTGAGAAGTTCAACCCGGAGCTTGCCAAACGTCCCCAAATCATCGCGTGCAACAAGTCCGATCTGCTCGATTCAGACGAGCGCCCTGCCCTGCCGCCCGGCGCGTTCCTAATCTCCGCCGCAACCGGCGCCGGCGTACGGGAACTCATGCTGGCAACTGCGGCACAGCTTTCAAAGCTACCGCCGATTCAGTACTTCACGCCCGAAATAGTCGAGCACGAAGCGGAGCCGGAGGGCATCGACGCGCTCCGCTACCGTAAGATCTCATCTGACGGCGAGTACGGCGTCGAGGGCGCGTGGCTGGAGCGACTGCTCGATCGCGTTAACCTCACCGACCCGGAGGGTCGCGCCTACTTCGATGCGACGCTGCGACGGGTCGGAATCTACGCTAAACTCGCGGAGCTGGGCATGGAACCCGGCGATACGCTCGTCATCTATAACTGGGAGTTCATCTACCGCTAGTCCGCGCTATCGGCTGTCCCACTCTTCGCGGGTCACCAAAAGTTTACGAGGCTTCGCGCCGTCGTACGGCCCGACGACTCCGTTGTTCTCCATCTCGTCCATCAACCGACCCGCACGTCCGAACCCGATCTTCAACCGACGTTGCAGCATACTTACGGAGGCTTGCCCGGTTTCCAGGATCACCTCCACCGCCGCGACGTACAACTCGTCGTCGGACGTGCCCTCAATCGGTGACTTCCCGCCCGGAACGGGCTCCTTACCCGTAACGCTCTCGGCGCGAGAACCTGCGCCTTTGCCTTTCGCAAGTCTGTCGTCGATCTCGCTTTTGATCTCTTCGTCATATTGAGCTCCGCCGCCTCGAGCTTTCACGTACTCAATGACGTCTTCACGTTCCGCGTCCGTCACGAACGTGCCTTGCACGCGCATCGGTTTCCCGGCACCAAGCGGCGCGAACAGCATGTCGCCCTTCCCGACAAGCTTCTCCGCGCCCATCGTGTCAAGGATAATGCGGCTGTTTAACGCACTGTCAACCGCGAACGCGATGCGGCTCGGGATATTCGCCTTCATCAGACCCGTGATAACGTCGGCAGAGGGGCGCTGCGTCGCGATAATCAGATGTATGCCGGAGGCTCGCCCCATCTGCGCGATCCGGCAGATGCTCTCTTCAACGTCTTTCGCCGCAACGAGCATAAGATCCGCAAGCTCGTCAATCAGCACCACTATCGAGTACAGCGGATGCCCGCCCTCGGTCTTCGCCATGATCGCGTTATACGCCGCAAGGTTCTGCGCACCGACTTCCGAGAATAGCTTGTACCGCTTCATCATCTCGTACATTCCCCATTGAAGCGCGCCTGCGGCTTCCTTCGGATCTGTCACAACGGGTATCAGCAGGTGCGGAATTCCGTTGTATATGCCAAGCTCCACCATTTTCGGGTCGATCATTATAAGCTTAACGTCGGCGGGAGCCGCCTTGTACAGCATACTCAGTATCAGCGAGTTCATGCACACGCTCTTGCCGGAGCCGGTCGTACCCGCAATCAACAAATGCGGGAACCGCGCAATATCGCCCACGATCGCGCTGCCGCCGATGTCCTTGCCGATCGCGAACGTAAGCTTACTATTGCCGAGCCTAAACTCCGGGCTCTCGATTATCTCACGCAGGAACACCGTTGTGACAGAGCGGTTCGGAACCTCGATCCCGACCGTGGAGATCTTGTCGGGAATCGGCGCAACGCGCACTCCCGTCGCGCCAAGCGACAACGCGATGTCGTCCGCAAGGTTCGTAAGTTTGTTCAGCTTGACGCCTTGCTCAAGCTCAAGCTCGTACCGCGTGACACTGGGGCCGCGAGTAACGTTGACGATCTCCGCGTCAATGCGGAAGCTTCGCAGCACTTCGTCAAGCCGCTTCGTATTGACCGCCATCTCATCGCGGCCGTCGGAGACGGTTCCGCTTGGAGGCGTAAGCAACCCGATGGGCGGGAAGATGTAATCGGAGTCGTTGGCGGCGGAGTTCGCGATGACTTCCGCGATCTCGAATCCCGCGTCCGCAACCTCCTTCTCGGTTAGCTTCTTCGATTGCGGCTTCACGTCCAACGGCGGCAGATCGTCCTGAACCTCGTCAATCGCGACCGGGACGGCAATCGGGAACGGCGCGAAGTCCTCATTAAGCTTGCGAGTCGGCAGCTTCGGCTCCGGCTCGTCAAGCGGGATATCAACGACTCCCCTGCCCTTCACTGCTCGCGCCGAGGGCGATTGAGGTGACGCCGGTGCTTGCTGCTTCGCCGGGCGTACGGGCAGCTCGGACTCCGGCTCATACTCCAGCCGCTCCCGCGTGAGCCACTTCTCCGCCGCAGCCTGAGGATGAAACGCAAGCGTGATGAGTAGGCATACGAACATAAGCAATCCTAGTACGAGTCCCGCGCCGACACTCGAAAACAGCGCGGACAGCGCCATAGAAAACGCCCCCGCAACCGCGCCGCCCGCGTTCACCGCTCGCGCTACCGACTGCGTGTAGAGCGTTGACAGCAACTCCTCAAACTTGAGGTCTGCCGTCGACTTCAACAGCTCAGCCGCGAACAGATGCACGAACGCGCCAAGCAGTACGGGCAACATCAGCGTGCAAAACACTCGCAAGCGTACCGGTCGTCCTCGATGGAATCCCAAAATCACCGTAGATACAAGAAGTGCCGGGACGGCAAGGTAATATCCGGTGCCGATCAAGCCCCGCAGCAAGTTCCCGAAGAACGCGATAAAAATCCCCTCGCTCGTGAAGAATCCCAGGAACGCAAAAACGGCGAATAACAGACACACTAACGCGCCGATCTCGCGGCGCTTCGGTTTGCGTTTCGTTTTAGTTCGTGCGGCAGGTCTGCGTGCCGCCGGTTTACGTGTCGCCATGTTTCCCCCTCGCTGTGTTTGCCCGGCAATGCCGGGCTACGCGCTCACATCAATTGACGATTCCGAGTACCACCGCAACGATTCCGAGCACAATGCAATACACTCCGAAATACTTGAACTTCGCACGCTCCGCGATCCAGTCGATCAGGCGAATCGCGAAGTACCCGCTGACCGCAGCGGCTATAATCCCCACCGCGTAAACCGGAAGCATGGAAACCTCGACCCCCGCCGTCACCGCATCCTTTATCTCCAGCACGTTCGCCCCAAGTATCGCCACTATCGATAGGTAG
>JAITGH010000170.1 GCA_031280855.1 Oscillospiraceae bacterium
AGGCTTCGTCTTCAACGGCTGGCAGAAGGAAGACGGCACGTCGTTCAACGTCAATCTGCCCGTTAATGAGGACATGCGAGTCCACGCAATCTGGACAGCCGTCCGAGTCGACTACAAGATCGCAGTCTGGGCGGAGCGTATCGACGTAACTCGCGGCAACCAAACCGACGCGGCTCGCAACATCAACAACGGCAAGATCGACGCGACCTACAGCGGCACGATCCCGTGGAACCCGAACGCTCGCGTCAACTCGCTCTTCTACGACCAGATCGGCATAATCCAGAAGAGCAACGCGGTCAACGCGGGCAGCAATATCCCGACCGTCGCTCAAGCCGACATAACTGCGGCAACCAACATGATCCCCGCGAACGACCGCAGCTACTTCGAGACCGCCGCCGGGCAGTACATCATCCAAGCGAACTCCACGACCGTCAACGCGGACGGTTCCACCGTTATCAACATCTACTTCCGACGTAAGCTGCTCGAAATGCGGTTCACCGTACCCAACACGTTGGTTATGACCGTTCACAACAGAGATTCCAACGATGCGAACAACATAACCTATGGCTTAAATACCGGGCGCGGTACGTACTCATATTTCGTGAAACTAAACGAGGACATCAACAACCGCTGGCCGGATCGTCTCAACGCGAACCACGCGTTTACCAACCCGGCTACCAGTTTCACAAGCTGGGCGGGCGGAAATCCGTCAGGCAACAACGCTTCGCACCGCGTTCGTGCAACTCCTGATATACTGGTTTCAGCCGGTGCAACCTCATTCACGATGAACTCCGCCAACGGCGTGAGTAGTCAAATGTTGCACTATCTGGTCGAGGCAATCCCGGGCGATGAGGTGTTCATGAACCCGGTCGTCAATACCAGATTCTCGGTAAACGTCAACGCCAGAACGTACGTTTTCGCGGAAAGCCCGCAGTACACTCAGGTTATCAGCTCTGACTCCGGCTCGTGGAGCGCGAAAGGACTCCCGAATCTATCAACCCTAAATGCAAACGGTCAGCTCGAAGGCAGTTCCGACCGCTGGGGATATGCGGGACCGAGAAACAACGGTGATGCACAGCGTGACTTCTACTTCATCTACTCACGCGGAGCCGGGCACGCGCTGCGCTTCAGCGGCAACGTTGCAACCGATAAGCTCGCGCTGTATACTCCGCCTACGCAAGCGGTCGCGAACGCGCTGATCCCGGAGGGCGCGGCGGCGAACATCTTTACCAAGCCTCGTAACTATACGCAGATTCTTTACGGAGAATCGTTAGAATACTACGAGCCGCTGTCCGAGCCCACCTACACCGCTACTACCGACGACGGCAAGCAATACCAGTTCGCAGGTTGGTACACCAGCCCGCAGTGCCTACCGGGTACCGAGTTCATGATCCCCGATAACTGGGCGACTGAGGACGCTCCCAAAGTCAACCTCTTCCGGCTCGACCCCACCAGCGGACGACCCGCGACTATGCCGACCACCGATTTGACCCTCTACGCCCGCTGGGTGCCCGTGCCCTACACTCTTAAGATCAGCGACCCTGAAAACGGGCCCGCAACCGAAGACGCGGACGGAGTGCGCGGAGTCCTGTTCTACCGCACGCGTAACCTCTTCGAGCGCATCGGCAGTCCCGTACTCGGCAACGGCGCAACCGACTACACTCGCGACAGCGCGCTGCCGCCGATGACGAACCCCTACGACGTGCCCGCGTTCAGCTCCACCGTCGCGCCGCTCGCCTCAAGCTACGTTGAAAACGTTACAGCGCTGCCCGACGGGCGCAAGTTCCTCGGCTGGCACTACGCGATCGGTATCGGCAGCGAGGAAAAACTCACCGACGAAACCGAGCTTAGCGGCGGTATCTCCAACGTCTTCGCGCTCTACGAGCCGCTAAAGGGCGACATCCACATCGTTTATCAAACCCCCGAAATCGCCATCAAGTACAATTGGGGTTCCGAAGAGTATTGGCCGTGGAGCCAATTTGAGGGCACCGTCAAGTCCTACAACACCGTGCCTGAACTTCGCAGCGAGTCCGAGAACATCGTGCTTCGCACCCCCGTCAACCCAATCGCCGACCTCTATTACACGAACGATCAGAACGATAACTTCATCGGCTGGGAGCTGGGATATTACATTACGTCCGGATCTGAAGCCGTGTGGTCGCCGTTGCTTGATAACAAGGGCAAATCCTTGTCAATCAAGGACGTCAACGGCCGCAGTATCGACAGCGGTCTGATCGCCCCGGACACCGTGATCAGTATCAAGACGCTGCTTGAAACCGCCGCGCAAGCCGTCACGAACTATCCGGCTAACTCGATCCCGTATTCCGTGCTCGACCCAACGAACATCGAAGCGAAGAGCACGCAGTACTACGCCGCCGGTAAGTACGTCTTCTTCCGCCCGGTATTCAAGAACGACAAACGCTACGGCATCATCTATGAGTACGATCCCACCGTCGCGTACGTCGACATCTCCGATAAGTATGACGCGAACTCCGGACTCGACCCGCTTACCGCAGAGGAGTTCAACGCGAAGTTCTCACCCTACAACGGCGGCAACCCGATCATCCCCGACGAACTCGGCGGAGCGAAACTCGTCGGTTGGAAAGCCAAAACCATCACCAGCATCCGTCCGGAGTATGTCGAGAAGTTCCGATTCAACGACCTCATCCCGCGCAGTATCTTCAACTCTATCTCGAAAGGATTCGTATTCACCGACGCGGAAGTGAACGAGCTTTACGCTCCGTACACCAATATCAGAGGTCCCGTCATCACGCTAAGTACACCGGGCGGCAGCACTAACGTCCCGTACGGCGTGCCCTACGGCAACTATATCGTACTCCAGCCGCTGTACGAGTACACAATCACCTTCGACTTCAACGCGCCGTCCGGCGAGGCAAGCCTCAAAGTTCCGGGAGTCTCCGCCCCCTACGTCGGGAAGTATGAGAAGCCCGTGAACGACGGTGAGGTCATCACATCGCTTCCCAACAACAGCGTGCTCAAACTGGAGGGCGGTACCGAGTTCGACCTCAAGCATGGCCGCTGGAACACCGTCAAGAATCCCACGCCGGAAAACCCGGGCGTCGAGTGGTACCTGCCCGTTGCGGGTACGGCGATCAGTGACGCGATGCGCTCCCTGTGGTCGCACACCGACGAGGTCAACTACATCTGGTTTGACGAAGAGTCCGGAACCTACCAAACCGGGTTAGATGTCAACGGTAACACTTGGCTGGAAAGCGGAAATATGACCCTGTACGCACAATGGGATGTACTTCCCGTCGACCCGCCGATTACTCGCCCGTCGCGCAGTGAGCTCGCCTACGCTTACGACGACTCCGCCGCTCGCGCTCTGATCGGTACCACAATCGACGTCACGATGATGATCTACGTCAAGACCGGAGTCCTCGTCGTCGACAGCGGTTTGATCGCGCATGAGTCCGCCGCCGTTAAAGCCGCTCGTTACAAAGTGGCAACCGACGAGACTCAACGCCAGCAACTCATCTTCTCCGACGCAAACGGCATACCGCTGAGACCGGAGTACTGCGCTATTCTCGACTCCGCAATCAGCGGAACCACGCTTACCTACGACGGTGAGACCGAGCGCAACAGCTTCGAAGGCTCCGGGCGCGAGACTTACCACAAGTACACGCTGCGCTTCTCAATTGAGATCGCAAGCCTTGACACCGCGATTATGTCCAGCAGTATCGATCGTCTGCGGATCGGACTGGACATCGGGGCAGCGTTCAACGCCGACTCGAACGAGATCGCGTTCTCCTCCAGCAGCAGTGTGAACGGAATGAACTCCGCCGTCGTCATCTACCCGAAAGGACTTCGTAAAGGATCATAGCATTACACGGTAACCGAGGCGCGGCCTCACCGGATATCACTAAGACGAGGAATCGCCTAACGGCGGTTCCTCGCCGTTTCGCCGCATAACGGCGGTAGGGTGCATACTCCGTGCGGCAAGGGCAACTCCTACTTCGCGGTATTCGCCGCAGTCACCGAACCGCTCGCCCGATCATATAATCAGTTTGACGGGGTCGCAAGTGCAACGCAATCGCAAGCGACAGCGGCCTCCGTATCAAGTGAGGTAGATTGATGAGTGAGATTGATCAAGTGCTGGAGGTCGCACGCCGATACATTGGTGTGACGGAGCATCCGTCCGGCTCTAACAATGTGTTGTTCAACACGAAGTACTATGGGCGAGACGTCAGCGGAGCGCAGTACTCCTGGTGCGCAAGCTTTCTCGGCTACTGCTTTTGGGAGGCGAAGCTGCTCGAGCTTACCGGATTCTACCGCAAGGACGCGGATTACAAGTATAACGCGGAGAATATCGCGCTTACCAATAACTGGGTGGCGATGTCGAAGAAACTCGGTCGCTGGGTTACCCATGACTACAGCCCCGGAGACTGCGTGCTCTTCGATTGGGTCGGCGACGGGATCGCGAACCACATCGGGATTGTCGAGAGCGCAAATAGCTCGGCGAACACGCTGGTCACAATCGAGGGTAACACCGGGAACGCGGTTCGCCGAATGACTCGCAAGGTCGACCGCGCTGTGATGGGCGCGTTCCGCCCAAATTACAAAATCAAGGTAGACGAAACTATGGACGTGGAACAATTCAAAACACTATACAGGCAGATGCTTAAGGATCAGGCGGCGGATCAACCCGACGAGTGGGCCCGAGACGCGGCTCAAGCCGCCGTAGAGAGAGGCGCGTTCAAAGGCGACGGCATCGACATGAACTGGAAGTCTCCTGTTTCCAGGCAGGAGCTTGCAATCGTAATGCAGAGGCTCGGACTACTGTAGGCCGTACGGCGCACCTAAGGTGCACGATTTTTGTTTTTGCTTGTGTCCGTCGTAATCGCCTGAGCGTCTGCGGCTCCGTCGACCGGATACAAGCAAAGACGGGAATCAACGCTCGGACAAACACGCACTTGACCGACAAGACTTCGGCGGCTTCGCGTGCGGAATATTATGTGCCGCTGAGAAACATATGGCGGCAGGAATTGGAGAAGTTATGAGTGTAGAGATGTTGTTCAGTGTGATTGCGGCGATCGGGGCGATTACCGCTATTATCATTAACTGGTACAATGTGCACAAAAAAGGTGTCTCCGAGGCTACTGAATTGTACGCTCAAAAAGTGTCGTCCGAGGTCAAGCTCGACCTCATCTACACCGAGGTCAAAGAGATCAAGCAAGAGTTGAAACTTAAGGAGCAAATGACGACCGACCACAGCATCAAGCTTTCGGAGCACGACTCTCGAATTACGGCTCTGGAGAAGAAGATCCCGGCATAACAAGGGCGCAGCCCTTGACCTCCGCCGATGGGGGCTAATCGTCGCCCGCCCTTACGGCGGTCGAAGATTAGTGCGCCGCTCACGCCCCTGCCCGCAGTTTCACGCTTCTGCTGCTGTTGTACCACAAGGGCGCAGCCCTTGACCTCCGCCGATGGGGGCTAATCGTCGCCCGCCGCATTAGCAGGATTTACGTTCATCTTTGTACAAGTCGCTGCATAGACTTGTACGGGAGGATTTCAACCGATGCGCAGAACTGTTGTTTTACTACTACTGCTGTCCACGCTTTGCAAAGCGCAAGCAACCGCCGCAGTCGATTCCGCACCGGATCAAAACGCCGAGCCCGCGATCGCGTACCTCGATCCGGAGACTGACGACGTATTCGATGAGGAACCATGGGCGGAGACCGTCTTCGCACCCGCCGACGTACCGGCTCGAGCCGCTATCCTCATGGAAAAAGAGACCGGGACGATCGTATACGCCGGAAACGAGCACGAACGCTTGCCGCCGGCCAGCGTTACGAAAGACATGACGATGCTGCTTGTCGCGGAGGCGATCGACTCCGGACGACTGAAGCTCAGCGACGTCGTTACCGCTTCGGCGACCGCGTCGAAGATGGGCGGCTCGCAGATTTACCTGCGTGAGAACGAACGCATGAGCGTCGCCGATCTTCTGAAGGCTGTCGCGGTAGGCAGCGCGAATGACGCGAGCGTCGCGCTTGCGGAACACCTCGCCGGGAGCGAAGCCGCATTCGTAACGAGGATGAACGCACGTGCGAAGGAACTGGGAATGAACGACACCGCGTTCGCCAACTGTACCGGGCTGCCGTCAGGCTCGGAGCACGTCACCTCCGCGTTCGACGTCGCAGTGATGAGCCGCGAGCTGATTCGGCACTCGTTCATCCGCGATTATACCACGATCTGGATGGATACCGTACGTAACGGCGAGTTCGGGCTGTCGAACACGAATAAGCTTGTGCGGTTCTATCCCGGCACGACGGGGCTTAAGACGGGGTACACGGCGGAGGCGCAGTATTGCCTGTCGGCAACGGCGGAGCGCGACGGCGTGGAGTTCATCGCGGTGATACTCGGCGCACCAAGCTCCAACGAACGCTTCGACGCGGCGAAGTCGCTGCTGAGTTTCGCGTTCGCGAACTATGCGCTTACGGACGTCTCGCCGGAGGAACCGCTCGCTCCGATCCCCGTAAAGCTCGGTACAAGCGCTTACGTACAACCGACAGTACGGGGTGAGCGCAAGCTCCTCGTGGAGCGTTCCGCGAAGCCCGGACTGACTCGCACGGTCGAGCTGCCGGAGTTCGTCTCTGCGCCAATCTCAAGCGGCGCGGAGCTCGGCAGACTGATAATCCGCGACGCGTCCGGGAACGTACTGATGAACTCGCCGCTATGCGCGGCGGAGGAAGTCCCGAAAGTTCAATGGGGCGGCGTACTGCTCAGGTATTTGAAGCTATTGCTGTTCGGTCAGCTGTAGCGGTTAGGACAACGCCGGAATACTTGCGAATTGAGCGTTCGTCAGTCCGTAGATGAACTCGCTAACCTCAAGTCCGGAGATCGCCTCCGCAACGCCCTCGCCCGTTGGAATCGCGCCGATAAGCGCACGCTCGAGCACATCGATATCCGGCGTACCGAAGAAATCGCCGCGAATCGAGGCCGAGCGAATGCGGTCGCCTTTGACGTCGAGCATCAGCTCAACGCTCCCGCAATCGAACCGCTTCGACACTCGCACGCTGTACGGCGGCGACATGCCGTAGTTCCACTCTCGAAGCGCGTACTTCTCGGCGCGAAGCCGCTCGACGGCTTGAAGGTCAGGCGCGTCCGAACGCTCGACCCCGTGCGGGAACAGCGACTCCAGCAGCGCGTCTGAGAAGTCGCGCATCGCGGCGGTCGTATGTTCGCAAATGTTCGTAACGCGGCTTCGCACCGACTTAATCCCCTTGCTTTCAAGTTTCGCGCCCGGCGGGCGAAGCGCGTCCGCGACCGCGTCCAAGTTTGACGAGAATAGCAGCGTCCCGTGATGCATTGTGCGCCCGCGCTTCGAATACTGCGCATTCCCGCTGAATTTCTTACAGTCTATCGTAATATCATTGCGCCCGGAGATTTCCGCGTGGACTCCAAGCTTTGCGAGCGCGTCCACAACGGGGCGCGTGAACCTGGCAAAGTCCGCGCCCGTCCCGTTCGCGTCCGCGATGATCGTGTAGTTGAGGTTACCCAAATCGTGGTATACGGCTCCGCCGCCGGATAGCCGCCGCACTACACGAACCCCGTGCTCGCGCACGTACGGCTCGTTGACCTCTTCGGCGGTATTCTGATAGCGGCCGACGACGATGGTGTCGAGGTTCTGCCACAGGCACACGTAGCTCTCGCTCGGGTCGAGTCGCTCGAAGCAATGCTCCTCGAACGCGAGGTTATAGTAGCAGTCGGTCGACTGCGTTTCCAGTAGTTTCATAAAATCCAAGCGTAAAATTACGTCATTCCGTAATATGTATGAGCGTTACGCGAGACAAGTCTCCTTGATGATCTCCGCAACCGACGGGTGCGGGAACGTAACTTCCGAGAGCTGCTTTACGGTCATGCGGCGTTCAAGCGCAACGGCGGCGGTCGAGATCACCTCGCTTACGGGATTGCCCAGCATGTGCGCTCCCAGCAGAACGCCGTCCGGCTCGTTGATTACAAGCTTGCACAACCCGTCGCCGCCCTCATTCTCCGCGACGAAACGACCGCTGTACCGCATAGAAAGCTTGCGCTCGACTGCGCGGTAACCTGCGGTGAGCGCGGCGTCAAGCGTTAACCCGACGCTTGCGGCCTCCGGGTTCGTATAGACTACCGACGGAATCGTTGCGTAATTTACAGCGTCATTCTTACCGAGTATCGTATTAACCGCAACTTCCGCCTCACGGTACGCCGTATGCGCCAGCATCGATTTCCCGTTCACATCGCCGATCGCGTACACGTTCGGGACGTTGGTGCGAGTCTGCGCGTCAGTGACGACCGCGCCGCGCTCGACGTAGACGTTAAGCGACTCGAGCCCCAGCCCGCGAGTCACGGCGCGTCGCCCGACGCTCATCAGCACCTTCGACGCGCCGAGTTCGCCCGCGTCGGAGACTGCCGCGCCCAGTTTGAACGTTACGCCGCGCTTCTCATAGATTCGCTGCAACATCGTCGACAACTCGCGGTCAAGCGATCCGCCGATCTTGTCGAGAGCCTCATATACCGTGACTTTGCTTCCGGCGGAGTTGAACAGGCTTACCATCTCCAGCCCGATTACGCCGCCGCCGATTACCGCCAGCGTCTCCGGAACCTCCGTCAGCGCGAGGATCTCGCGATTCGTCAGGCACGTGTCCGCGTGCTTGATCGGCGGTATAATCGGTTCGCTTCCCGCCGCGATGATAAGGTTTCTCGCAGTCTCTCCGCTGACGACGAATCCGTCCAAGTTTTTACCCTCGATCGCAGCGGTATTACGTATTATCGTAATTTTGTGAGCCTTAAGCGACGCTTCGATGCCGCCGACGAGAGTCTTCACGACCTTGTCCTTACGCTCGACAGCGGCAGGGTAGTCGAGCCTCGCGTTATCGCACGTAACGCCGTACTTCGCGGATCCGCCCTTTGCGTAATCGTAAAGCTTCGCGCTGTACAGCAGCGCTTTGCTGGGGATACAGCCCTCGTTGAGGCAAACGCCTCCGATTGCGCGATGCTCGAACAGACAAACGCTAAGCCCCGCATGAGCGGCGTGTTCCGCCGCCTTGTACCCGCCGGGACCTCCGCCGATGATTATTACGTCGTATGCCAAAATTATGCTCCTATCTTACGTAGTTGTTCAGTATAGCGCCTTAACGCTGCGGTATAGCTCCGTGAACGTGTGGTACTGCGAGGCGTACGCGGGCTCGACAGCCGCGTTAGGCTCCGACTTCGCGCCGAGCTTAACCGCCGACCCCGCTTCCGCGAGGTTACGGTAGACTCCCGCGCCGACGGCGGCCGCCATCGCGACGCCGATCGACCCTACGCTGCTCGCTTTCGCCGTTACCGACCACGTCCGCACTCCCCAGATATCCGCCATCATCTGCCGCCATAGCCCGGAGTTCCCGCCGCCGCCGATTATCCGCACGTCTGACACCGTCGTCGTCTCACGGTACACGTCCAAGATGCTGCGCAAAGCGAACGTCACGCCCTCCAGCGTCGAGCGCAGGAAGTGCGCGGACTCATGCTCCGCCCCGATACGGAAGTACACGCCGCGAGCGTTGGAGTCGAAGATCGGCGAGCGCTCACCCTCAAGATACGGCAGGAACAGCAA
>JAITGH010000194.1 GCA_031280855.1 Oscillospiraceae bacterium
AGCGTTCGGGCAGCGTGATCATAACCAGCGCGTCCTCGATATTCGGGTTCCGGACGAAGACCTGTTTCAGGAACTCGCCGATTGTGTATTGGAGGTAGACCCGCCGATCCTGCTCGGTCGTCGTCATGTTATTGACAAGCCCGGAGTATATGTACGGGTCGAACCCGTCGGTGCGCAGCGTATCGGTGGTGGCGAGCCGCATCGTAAGATCCGTCACCATGCCGGAGGGTACGAGAATCGTATCCCCGCCCTGCGTGCGGTAAGGAACTTCCATACCGTCAAGTACCTCGAGCACCTTACCCGCCTGACCTGCGGGCAAGCCCTCGTACAGTATCTCGTACGTTGTTCGATTCAGCAAAAACGCCAGCACGACTGCCAGCAAAACTATTGAGCCTGCTATGATGCCGAACCGCAACCGTTCCCGCTTCGTCAAACGCGCGAAAAACGCTTTAATGTGGTTTAACATCGACTCCAGTACATTCCGCATGTAAGCTCTCTCCGTTCAAGCCGTCACGTCGGCATCTTCACAAGGTTCAAGTCATTATAACATAATACTACCGCAAATGCAACCATAATTTTACCGCTTTTGCGTTTTTTTGACATTGCGTGAACCGCGCTCCCTCTAAAACGGTGACGAGGCCGAGAGCCGCAAGGGCTCCCGACCTTTATCACTCCGCCAGTAAGGCTTTACACCTTGACGGCAAACCCTAGCCTTGACCGATAACTCCGGTCACCATCGTCAGGAAGCAGTTCGCGCTCCACGAGCTCCACGGCCACCCGTCGGCGGGCTGAGGCGGGATCTGCTGATCAGCCTTCGACCCGTCGCGCTTATAGTAGTTATACGGCGCGTACCCGAGTATGATGCCTTCGCGCTTAACCTGATCGCAGAACCGCCGCGCTACCAGCTCCGCCTCCTTTTGCTTACCCGCCGCTTGAAGCCCGACCGCGATGATCATGTTAAGCGGCCCGACCACGCGCCCGCAGATGAATGAGATCCCGTACGTCGCGAGCGAGCTGTTCACGTTCTCGGTCGCTAAGCCGATCTCCGTAAGCCACTCGCCGTCGGTAGTCATCGTCGCGGCGATCTTGTCGATGATCTCTTGCGGCAGACGCTTCCCGAGTATGATCGGCTGGAAGTTTGCGAGACTTTGCGCGTCGTTCACGTTTTTGCCTTTGACCTTCGTGACGAACTTCTCGCCGTTCCAGTACTCGGAGATGAGCGTCTTGCACAGCCGCCGGGAGCGCGAGATCCACTCTTGCGATTCCTCGTCCTTGCCGATCTTCGCGGCGAGCTTCGCGACCGCCTCCATGAGTAAGATCAGGAACGTCATCGTGTTCGGATCCTCGGCGGGGAATCCGTCTTTGTATTGCGAGGAATCGTCCCAGCCGGACTCGTGCGGGCTGAGCACGACCGTGACGTCGTCGCCGCGCCCCGCGTTACGGTACGTAATCCAGTAGTTGATCCATGCCGCCATCTTCGGGTACATGCGAGCGGCTTCTTCAGGCGTGATGAACTCGTCGCCGAGCTTGCGGAACAGATAGTCAAGCGCGAACCCTTGGAACGCGGGTTGCATTCCCGCCATCGGCGGAGAGCTGTACGTCACCATGTTCGGCACGCGCCCCGTGCGCTCGTCTTGGTAGAGGAACATGAGGCAAATCTGCCGCCACGCCTCGCTCGGGTCGCCCAGCATTGCCATCGCGTTGTAGCTTTGCTGCCACGGAGCCGCCGCGCACGACCACGAGTTCTGGAACAGGATATGCGGCTGTTTGAAGCTTCCGATCGCTTTCGTACGATGGCTCCACACCGTCCAGATCGCGTACTTCGTCATCTCCTCGTATCCCGCCGCCGGAGCGCGGTAGATCTTGCTGAACGCGCTGTAGTCCTCGCGGTTGTCCTCGACCAGCTCGTCGAACTCTTCATACTCGCCGAACGGCCAAAGCTTGTCCTGATAATCGTGGATCGCCGCGTCGAACTCGCCGGTACTCGCGTCCGGTACGAAATCGATCGTCATGTACGCATAGCAGTTCGAGTTACGGTCAAACTGCGCGTTTACCACGTAGTTGCCGGAGATCGCCTTGAAGAACAGCTTGCCGAATCGCCCGAACTCCGCCTCCGTGCCCGAGCCGTCGGGTTTCGCGAATACGCCGCGTAACGCACGGGCGCTATTGCCGCCCGCGAACCGCGACGCGCTTCGAAGCTCCAGCCGCACTCCGCAATTCTCTCCGCGAATCCGGAAGTGATTACGTGACGTCAGCGCGATCTCCGCTCTCGCCCCGTGTGAGCTGAACACGAGCGAACCCTCGTCCGCGAAGTAGCTGTACTTTACAGGCGCACCGTTAACCGTAAGCTTGATATCGAACGCGAAGTCCGTATTGTTCAGCGAATCGCCCGTGAAGTTGTTACCCAGCCTCAGCAGCCCGTGTTTATAGTAGTCCTCGAATATGTACGTGTTGGAGGCGTGACGGCCGAACGAGCCGCGCACCAGGTTAAACCGCTCATAGGTTCCAAACATTTTTCTTCTCCTCCTTACATTAGAGTCTTCGCCGCCAAGGCGATCAGCGACGCGCCGTAGAACGGGTCGCCGATCCCTTCAGCGCGAACGGATTCCAGAGCCTTGCCCGTCATCTCCTTAGCTTTCGAGACCGCTCCGGCGTCGAACAATCCCGCGACAAGCAACAACCCCTCCGGGCTTTTCACTTTGTCAAGCGTCATCTTATCGCCGATCCGCGCCGCCATGCCGGCAGGGCTCCTGCCGCCCAGTACGATCGGCACGAGCGACAGGAACGGATCCGCCTCCGATTGCTCGCCCGTATACGGATTCTTCCCGACGAAGTCCTCGCCGTTCCACAGCTCCCCGAACATCATGCGCAGCAGCGACTTCGAGCGTTCCTCCCACTTGTGACCCTCGCCGTCGTCGTATTCCAGCAGTGCGAGCTTCCCGAGTACCTCGCTGATCAAGATCAGATATGAGTTCAAGTCCGGCGCGAATACCGGCTCACCGACCGTGAAGAACTCCGGCGAGGTCGGCGCTCCGCTTTCGAAGCGGTAGGCGTAGAAGCTAAGCCCGTCCTTCTCGACGGTGCGTTCGTTTATCCAGAACCGAGCGGCATCGTCCAGCAGCGAGTACACCTGATAGATCGTACCGCGAGCGTCGTTCAGCATTCCGCGCTCGAGCATCGCGGCGACTGCGGCGCCCGCAATCGGAGGCGACGATACGGGGTTCGCCAGCAACAGCGACAGGGCTTTCGCCTCGTCCTTGAACGCCATCGACGCGATCGCCATCATTTGAGCGCTTGAGAACGCGTCGTTGTACTTATTGCGAACGATGAACTCCGCGCCGTCGTCGCGTCTGCGGTGGCATAGCCAAAGCAGGAACGCCGCACGGTCGCGCACGTCGCGCCACTCACCCGGGATATCAAGCAGCGAGTCACGGAACTTTGCGAAGTCGGCCGCGTTCGCCGCCGCGCAATCCGAAAGAGTCCCGTTAAGCGCGGGGATCGGCGTATCTGCGGGTAAATCGTAGACGGCGATCTCGACACGCCCGCCGTCCGGCGTGACCTCCAGCACCGGAGTTACCGAGTGGAACTGATTGAGGAGCCAAGTATCGTCGAACTTCCACTTGCCGTGTTTTACCACGAATAGGTAGTTGATCGCGCCGACGCTTAGTTTGATGCCCTCCCGTAGGATAGTAGACGTGCCGAACGACGCGGTAGCGACGCCGTCGAGGCGGATTGCGGATGAGCCCTCGATTCGCAAAGCCGACGCGCCGGAGTCGATCGCGAGTTGGAACTTCGCACCGCTTGCCGTGGTAAGCTCCAGCAGCGACTCCGTCGCCTCGTAGGTGTACTTCTCCGGCTCACCGTTCGCCAGCGGGTCGACGCGCAGCGTACCGGGCAGCGAGGAGACTCCCATCGGCAAGAATCCGCCTACGGCGGCGGGAGCGGCGGCAAGCCATAACTCACCGTCTCGCTCGATGACGATCTGCCGGGATTCACGGTGTCCGAACCCGAACGTTGACATTGTTGCTTTAATGTCCATGTATTGCACTCCTTTCAATATATGGGTACTATCTATTGTGCATTATAACACAGCGTACGCGTGATTTCAAGCGAAATCCTGCCAATTTGCACATAATTTGCAATTTTATTCGCCTCCGGTTCAGGACGCGGAACGCGGGGGCGTAACCTACGCTTAGTCACGGTCGCCGCGTCGGGTCGATTGTTAAATTTTCATTAAAAGCTGTTATAATGGTTGACAATGGGACGCGTTTGTGGTATAATAGGGGTATGTGCCGTGATCAGGTCGCTTTCGCCGCCAATCCGAATTAACACATAAAGGAGAACACTGCCATGGACTTCGACGCCATTGACACCGCGCCGGCCGCAGACGTCGCCGCCGCGTCCAACGAACTTACCCCGGAGGATCGCAAGCGTATTGACGACCTCGGTCGAACAGTCAACTTCATGGATACCAACTCTGTCCTACAGTTCGGCGCTCCGGCTCAGCACACTATCTCGGACTTCTCCGAAAGCGCACTGCAAAACGTCCGTGCGAAGGATATGGGCGAGGTCGGGAACTCGCTGTCGAACCTAGTCGGAGAGCTTCGCGGCATCGGTATCGAGGACGCTCAAAAGAAGAGCATCTTCAAATCCGCGAGCGCTAAGATCAACGCGCTTAAGACGCGCTACTCAAAGGTCGAGACGAACGTCAACACGATCGTCGAGCAGCTCGAGCGGCATCAGCGCACTCTGCTTAAGGACAGCGCGACTCTCGACATTATGTATCAGAAGAACCTCGAAAACTTTAAGAGCCTTACGCTGTATCTACTCGCGGGGCGTGAGCGGCTGAAGCAAGCGCAGGAGACGGAGCTTCCCAAACTCAAGGAGAAAGCCACGCAGTCCGGGGCACCGGAGGACGCGCAGGCCGTCAGCGACTTCTCTAACCAGCTCGACCGCTTCGATAAGAAGCTGTACGACCTCGACCTTACTCGCACGATCTCCATGCAGATGGCTCCGCAGATCCGCATGATCCAGAACAACGACGCCGCGCTGATCGAGAAGATCCAGTCGTCAATCGTGCATACGATCCCGCTGTGGAAGAGCCAAATGGTTCTGACGCTTGGAATCGCGAACGCTCAGCAAGCCTTGGAGGCTCAGCGCGGCGTTACCGACTTCACGAACGACCTGTTGCGCAAGAACGCCGATATGCTCAAGTCCGCTACCGTGGGAATCGCCAGAGAGTCCGAGCGCGGGCTCGTCGACCTCGAAACCCTGCAGCATACGAACGAGCAGCTCATCTCCACGCTTGACGAGGTTCGTCAGATCCAGCAGGACGGCCGCGAGAAGCGCCGCGCCGCCGAGACGGAGCTTACGCGGATCGAGGGCGAGCTCAAACAGCGGCTGTTGCAACAGTACTAACGCCGCGCATACCGATACTAACAAGCGGAGGTGAAAGCTATGTTCAAGTTCTTGGGTTCGCGCAAGGGAGCGGCGACGGTCTGCGTTGTGCTTGCGGTCATATTCGGCTACGCGGGCATTCGGCGATCCGTAAACCAAGTCTATCTCGACAGCGCGGGCGAACGCTATCGCGCCGCGAATAACCTGTTGACCGTCGCGTCACGGTATCCGCACGTATCCGCCGAGGAGGACGAGCTTCGCGTGCAGTACCGCATCGTGTCAAGGCTCGACTCCGACGTCGGGCTGGAGTACCGCCCACTGTTGCAATCGCTTGATTCCGAGTTCTACGACACTTGCGACGCTCTCGAGCGCGAGCTTCTCACCGTTACCGACCGCACATCGCTCGAGACCTACAAACGCGACTATCAGGCCGCGAAAAAGCTTGTCGATCCGCTTGTCGAACGCTTCCTTGTGAAGCTATTGGTAGTATAGTGTTTTAACATAATAAGTATAAAGTATTTTATGGATATGCCGATATATATAGTATGGCATACAGCAAGGATTACCGAG
>JAITGH010000090.1 GCA_031280855.1 Oscillospiraceae bacterium
CGGCGGAGGCGCGGGCGCGGTACCGTCGCAAGGTCGCGCTGCTTGCCAAACGCCGGGGAGAGTGCGAGTCGGCGACCGCTCGCGCAATCCTATCGAACCTCCACCTCGAGCTTTCAAGGCTGTGGCTCCACGGTGAGCCGAACCTGCCGCCGCGACTTGAGCTGCCCAACGGCGTGCCGCACTTCGCCAAAACGCTTGTCGTCGTCTCTGCGCTCCTGACCGGCGTGGACTGCGCAAGCAGAATCGCCGCTCGCCTTGAGGAGTTCTACCTTGCGAATCGCGATGACAACCTCCGCTTTTGCGTGCTTGCCGACCTCAAGGAAGGCAAGCGCGAGCAGGAACCGTCGGACAGCGCGATTATCGCCGCCGCCGTCGACCGCGTCTCCAAGCTTAATATGCGGTACGGCGAGCGATTCTATGTATTCACGCGCCCGCGATCCTACGCGGAGCATGACGAAATCTGGCGCCCGTGGGAGCGCAAGCGCGGCGCGATCCTGTCGCTGTGCCGGTTCTTGCGCGGATTGCCGACGGAGCTGTACTCGGCGACGCTGTACGCTCCGGCGGACGTGCGGTACCTCGTGCTGCTGGACGCGGATACTCGCCCGGGAATCGGCTCGATCAAAAAGCTGGTCGGCACGGCGTTGCACCCGGTGAATCGAGCGGTAGTGGATAAGGCGCGGCGCGTGGTTACTCGCGGGTACGGAATCTTGCAGCCACGAATCGGGGTGGAGTTGCGGGCGTTGAACTCCGGCGCGTTTGCGAGGCTATTCGCGGGTAAGGCCGGTACGGATCCGTACGGCGGGTTAAGCGGCGACTTCTGGCAAGACCGGTTCGGCGAAGGCTCCTTCAACGGCAAGGGGCTGGTGGATTTGGACGCGTTCCTGCAATGCCTTGACGGACGGTTGCCGGAGAATCAAGTGCTGTCGCACGACTTGCTGGAGGGCACGTACTTGCGCACCGGGTACGTCGGCGACGTGGAGTTCGCGGACGGGTTCCCAAGCTCGCTGGACGCGTATCTATCGCGTGAGCATCGCTGGATACGCGGAGATTGGCAGCTGTTGCCGTTCCTGGCGGATCGGGAGCTGCCCGCGATGGGGAAGTGGAAGATCACGGGCAACTTGGCGCGGTCGCTGTTCCCGATACGGCTTGACTGGCGGTCGCTCGCGCTGTTGCCGTCGCGAGTGGTGAACGCACCTGCGGCGATCGCAACGTCGCTGTGGCGGCAGTTTAAGACGCGGCGCGGATTGCTGGATTGGACTACCTCCGCCGAGCAGGATCGCCGGAAACCTCCGCCCCGCGAGCGCGGTCGCGGTCGCCCGACGCTCGACCGCGAGTTCCTGCTGCGCTGCGCTAAGGACGCGTGGCAGTACTTCGAGGATACGCTGACGACGGAGCGCGGGTTCCTGCCGCCGGATAATGTGCAGTACGCGGACGGCGCGGCTAAGGTCGCGGAGCGCACGTCGCCGACGAACATCGGGCTGGCAATGCTCGCCTGCGTCGCCGCCGCCGACTTGAGACTTATCCCGCGTGAGCGCGTTGACGAATTGCTTGACCGTATGCTTACCACGGTTGAAGGCTTGCCGAAATGGCGCGGGCATCTGTTCAACTGGTACGATACGGCGACGCGGGAGCCGCTGCCGCCGAGATTCGTCTCGACCGCCGACAGCGGGAACCTCGCGTGCTGCTTGATTGCGGTTGCGAATCGCAAGCTTGCCAACCGCGAGTGCGGGCTGAGTACGCGGGCGCGGCAACTTGCGCTTCGCATGGAGTTCGATTCGCTGTATGACAAGGAGCGCGAGCTATTCGCGGTCGGATACGATTGCGCGGAGGAGAAGCTTTCTGCGGGGCGGTATGACTTGCTGATAAGCGAGTCGCGGCTTGCAAGCTTTTTCGCGATCGCCTCCGGGCAAGTCCCCGTGAAACACTGGACGCGTCTGGGACGGCGCGGACTGTTAAGCTGGAGCGGCACGATGTTCGAATACTTCATGCCCGCGCTGCTGATCCCTCACAGGCGCGGCTCACTGCTGCGTAATGCGCTCGACTTCTGCCTGCGGGAGCAGCAACGGTACGGCGAGCCGTGGGGGATCAGCGAGTCCGCGTTCGCGGAGCTGAACGACTCCGGCGACTACTGCTATAAGGCTCACGGAGTCCCTCGCCTCGCCATTGACGTCGCGGCGACAGGGTCGCGAGTCGTATCGCCCTACTCGACGTTCCTCGCGCTACCGTTCGAGCCGGAAGCGGCGGAGCGTAACTTGAAGCTTCCGAAGTCGCCGGGCGCGTACGGTAAGTACGGATTCTGCGAAGCCTTGGACGGCGGAACGCCCGTCAACTGCTTCATGGCGCACCACCTGGGCATGAGCCTGACCGCGATCGCCAACGCGCTGTGCCGCAACGTCTTCACGCGCAGGTTCACAAGGGAGCCGTTCATCGCGGCGTTTCTGCCGCTGACGGAGGAGAAGCCGATTCCGCACGCGCCCGCTCGTAAGGCGGTTAAGCCTGACGCGAGAGTTGCCATGACCGCAGACGCGGTGCTTGGTACGGACAAGCTGACGTACGTGCTGAAGCGCGTGAACCTCGAGCTGCTGGAGGCAATGGGCGGACGCGTGTTCGCGCCCGACGGTACGCTGCTGCTCCGAGAGGCGCGGTACGAGCGCGGTCGGCTGAGATTCACTCCCGTGCTGGCTCCGGAGCGCGACTATGACGCTCACCCCGCGTTCCACAAACTTCAAATCGAGCGAACGCACGGCTCAGACGGAGCTGTGACGTACCGCAGACGAGCGGGCAACTCCCTGCCGCCAATCGGGGTAACCGTCGGGCGAGTGCGAGCGTACCGCTCGCCGCCGCCGAAGTACCTCGCGCCGCTGTTCCGCGACGGGAACCGCATGGAGCGAGCGGACGCGATCATTCGCGACAGCGTGGGGAAGCGCGGGTTGTGGAAGTTCGGAATCTCCGGCGATTTCCCGACATTGTATACAGAGGTGCGCGACGGCGACGGGGACGCGGTGCGGCTTGCGCGGCGGCTAATCCACGAGCATAGCGAGCTGCGCTCGATTGGCGTGCGCTACGACCTGATCATCGGGACGCATGACGGCGGCGAGTACGGTGCGCCGACTCAACGCGCCATCGGCGCGTGCGGAGACGGGGTCTACCTCGTCGACGCGCTGTCGCCGGATCTTCCGGCTCTGCTGGCGATGGTGGACTTGACGCTCGACGGAACGGAGGCTTGCGATGCACTACAGCTATGACCACAACGGGAACTTCAGGTTTCAACCGGACGGGCGGCTTTGGAATCCCGCGTGGGCGAACGTGCTGACGAACGGGAACTTGAGCTGCACCGTGACGGAGCGGTTCTCCGGGAACGTGTGGTATGGGAATGCGCGAGAGCTTCGCGTTACGCCGTGGCTGAACGATCCGAACGCGGAACATGGCGCGGAGCGGCTTTCCATCGGCGGCGTTAGCCTCTTCGCGGCGAATGACGGCTTCCCGTGCGAGGTCGTCTACGGATTCGGGTTCGCACGGTGGAAGAAGCGTAATATTACCACCACGGTTTGGATCGACCCGAACGCGGATACTCGGGTTATCACGATTGAGAAGCGCGGACGGTTCACCGTGGAGTATGACGGCGAGTTTGT
Source organism: Oscillospiraceae bacterium (assembly GCA_031280855.1). GTDB lineage: Bacteria > Bacillota > Clostridia > Oscillospirales > Oscillospiraceae > JAISJH01. Next base: position 3,633 of record JAITGH010000090.1, read on the forward strand.
GCTTGGCGAGAACTCCCGCTGCTCGAAGCTTGTGGTGATAGAGCGTGAGCCGCAAGGCGTGCGCGTACGGTCGACGGAGCCCGGTGTGCAGGAGTACCGCATAAGCGCGGACGGCGAGTTCGAGCTTACGTCGAAGCCGGGGCTTACGGCTCTGGTGAATGCTCGGATAAGCGCGGAGGGGAAGTTAACGATTCTAAGCGGGTTCGGGGATCTGAACTACAGCAATGCAGAGTCCGTGCGCTCATACTGGCGACAGCGAGTGCAGTTAGGGCATGACCCGGGCGAGCGTGAGCGGACTCGGGCGTGGCTGATATACCAGACTTTGGCGTGTCGAGTGATGGCGCGATGCTCGCTGTATCAATCGGGCGGCGCGTACGGGTTCCGCGACCAGCTTCAAGACGTGAGTATGCTGGTGCGAGTGGACAGTGGGTTAACGCGTGAGCACATCATGCTGTGCGCAAGCCACCAGTACGAGGAGGGCGACGTGCAGCATTGGTGGCACCCTCCGGCGCGAGGTGTGCGAACGCGGTGCTCCGACGATTTGCTGTGGCTGGTATGGGCGGTGTGCGAGTACGCGGAGCATACGGGCGATCGATCCCTGCCGGACGCTATTGCTCCGTATCTGCTGTCCGAGCCGCTGTCAGACGATGAGCGTGACCGATACGAGTCGCCGGAGACCTCCGGCGTTGCGGAGAGCGTTGCGCGCCACTGCGAACGCGCCCTGAATCTGGTGATGGAGCGCGGTACGGACGAGCGCGGACTCTTGCGGATCGGCTCCGGCGACTGGAATGACGGATTCGACAAGATGGGCGGCGGGTCGAGCGTGTGGCTGACGTGGTTCGCGGCAAGCGTGTTCTCGCGCTATGCGCGGCTCGGCGCGGGCGATGTGAACGGCGCATACTCCGCGTATGCGCTCGAGCTTGGCAAAGCGGCTAACTCTACGTTCAACGGGAAGTACTATGAACGCGCATACTTCTCGGATGGGTCGCCGCTGCCGATTTTGGACAGCGTGGCGCAAAGCTGGGCGACGCTTAGCGGGTTCGGCGACCCTGTAAACAGCAAGATCGCGCTGGAGTCCGCGCTGCGAACTCTGTACGACCGTGAGAGCAAGCTTGTGCGGCTGTTCGAGCCTCCGTTCAGCGGTGAGGGCAAGAGCCCCGGCTACGTTAGCTCATATCTGCCGGGTATGAGGGAGAACGGCGGGCAGTATACTCACGCCGCCGTATGGCTTGCAATGGCGTGCATGGCGACTCCGGGTCTGGAGCCCGACGGACGCTCGATCCTGCGCGATCTATTGCCGTACAACCACATGGCGGAGATCTATCGCGCCGAGCCGTTCGTACTCGCGGGGGACGTCTCCGCCGCGCCGGGCTCCTACGGCCGCGCCGGGTGGACGTGGTATACGGGAGCCTCCGGCTGGCTTCTCCGCAGTCTGGAGAACTGCGAGGGATTTTAGCCGCGCCGCCCCGTGGAGAGAACCAAGGGCGCGCACTTACACCGCCCTTGGTTCAGGCGCATATCGCCGACGGAAGCGTCACCTAATTTCCGAGTGTTGTTACTATCTACCATATACAGGAGGTCATAATGGACATATACGAGAAGATCAGGGGAAAACTTGGCGAGTTGGACGCGCTGATCGTACTTAGCCCGGTGAATCGGCGATACGTCACGGGGTTTACAAGCTCGGACGGCGTGCTTGTGATAACTCGAACCGACGCGTGGCTGATCGTGGACTCGCGCTACTATGAGGCGGCGTGCAAGCACGCGGGCAGCGTGACGCTGCACCCGCATTCGATTC
>JAITGH010000141.1 GCA_031280855.1 Oscillospiraceae bacterium
TCGAAACTACGAAAGATTACGGTTTCTACGTTAGGCTTACCGAGTACGAAATCATCGTAAGCTTTGAACGTATATGTCCGAGCGTCCGCGTTGTAGCTGTCGAACTTATACGGACCGCAGCCGATTACCTGTTGCTCGAGCGGCGCGGTAGTGTAGTCGTCAATGCCCTCGAAGATGTGCTTCGGCATAAGCCGGAGCGTCGTGAGGCTCGACAGATGACGTACGTTCGCGGCGGGCAATATAAGCTCAACCGTCGAAGCGTCGACCACGTTGATCGCATCGTAGGTCTTTTGAGGCTCGCCGGTAGACTGGAGCGCGTTGTATTCGACGGTGAACTTGATGTCGTCAGCGGTAACGGGAGTGCCGTCATGCCATGTCAAACCGTCAATGACAGTCAGCCTCCACGTCTTGTAGTCGGTTGTCTCGAACGTCGCCGCAAGCGGCTTAACCTCCGCGTTTTCGTCTATGTACACCGGCGCGAGCTGCGACAGAGTTCCGCTGTACACATCGAAGTTGTAGACTGCGCGGCTCGGGACTTCGAGATCGGCGGCAGTGCCGATGATGAGGCGCTCGATTCGAGGCTCCGGCGTAGGTTCGGGAGTTACGGACTCCGTTACGGACGGAGCCGCGGACGCGGGTTGAGTCGCGGTAGGAGTCGCGCTCGGGGTCGGCGTAGTCGTACACCCTGCGAACAGCGCGAACGACAGCGCCAGTGCGAGGATTAGCGATAGCGGTTTCTTCATTGGGGTATCTCCTATGTTGGTTATAGTATAAATATCTTGCCGCCGGACAGCGTGTACACGCGGTCAGCGACAGAATTCACAAGTTCGAGGTCGTGCGAAATCAGCAGTATCGAGATTCCGCGAGTTCTGACCAGCGTTTTCAGCAGTGAGATCACTGTGGCTTGCGATACGGGATCGAGCATACTTGTCGCTTCGTCCGCGATCAGCAAACGAGGTCGAATGCCGAGAGCTCGAGCAATCGCGGCGCGTTGAGCCTGTCCGCCGGACACTTGCGACGGCAACCGCGTCAGCAACTCTGTGTCGAGCGACACCTCGCGGAATAGCTCATCCGCTTTGCGCTCCGCGTCTGCGCGCGATTTTGCGATTTTGCGGCACAGCAGAGGTTCAGCTACTGCGCTGCCAAGTCTCTGCCGAGGGTCGAACGCCGCGTACGGTTGCTGCGGAATCAGCGCGATCGATGCACCGGTTGCTCGATTGTAAATCCCGCCGTTGAACAACTCAGAACCACCGAACTCTGCCGCACCCGAGTCCGCACGGAGCGTTCCGCACAGCAGCCGAGCAATTGTGGATTTGCCCTCACCGCTGTTACCCATCAGCGCGGTAATCTCAGACTCGCCAACAGACATACTAACGCTGTCGAGCGGCTTGTCCAAAGCTTGCGAGCCCGGTCTGCGGAACGTTTTCACTACGTTCGCAACCTCAAGCATTAGCGCATACCTCCAAAATCAAGTTGCAGCGCTCCGCGATCGCTCGGTCGTGTGTGATGACGATGACCGCGCTGTCCACGAACGCTGACTCGAACAGTGTCATGAACTCCAAAGCCGCGTCGCGGTGAAGACCTCGGGTCGGCTCATCGGCGATGACGAGTTTCGGCTTTACCGCGAGAGCAAGCGCGAGCAGCACTCTCTGCGCCATGCCGCCGGATAGTTGGAATGGGTACTTGCGCAACACCGAATCCGGCTCGGTAAATCCGGCGCGTTCAAGCAACTTGTTCATCGCGGAAACTCTTGCTGAGCGCTCATACCCTAGCCGAGCAAGCGTCTCCGCTAAGTGCGCCCGCACTGTCATCGACGGGTTCAAATAGTCCGCACCGCTTTGTGGCATGTAGATGATAGTGCGCCCGCGCAGTCTGCGGAGTTCTCTCTGACTCAGCGTCAGCAGATTCACACCGTCGAGCGCCGCTGATCCCTCGGCACGGCAGTTTTCCGGCAGCAACCCAATCAGCGACAGAGCGGTCATCGTTTTGCCGCTGCCGGATTCGCCGACTATGCCGAGCTGCGATCCGGCTTCGACACAAAACGACATATTATCGACGATCGTAGAGCCGCCACGCTCAAAGCTTGCACGTATTGTGAGGTTTTCAACGGTTAACATTCTTACAACCCGCTAAAGTATCCGCTTCCACTTGCATAACAGCGGAACTATATCCTATTCCGCGTTCTTTCTGAACAGTACCGCTTTGACTTTACCGCCGGGATCTTTTATAAGCAGGATTATCAGCCAGATAATCAGTCCAAGTGCAACGACCGACAGTCCCAGGTACAGGTCGTTCAGCATACTCAGCGGGGCGGGCTCGAAGAACTCCGCGCCGACTTCAATGTACTCTGCGACCGCGTCCACAAGCCACATCAGCGACGCTCCCCAGAACATCAGCGACAGAACGCCCGTCATCATTTTGCTTTCCGGCGCGTGTTTGTACCATATTATGGTACAAATGACCGCCGCGAAAACCGTTGTAAGTAAGGTCATTGCTGCCTCCTATTCCGGAATGTGCGGCGACAGCCGCTCGCGTCTCTCCATTGCGCTCGTCACCGCGACGACTCCGAGCCAGACTACTGTCGTCAGGACTGCCATCGCGACTCCTGAGGTCGCCATTTCGTGCAGCATCTCCGCCGCGTCTTCAGGGTTAGCAGCGTTCGTCAGGAACGGGAACCACGGCGTAACCTCGCCGTGCCAAACGTGCTCGAACGCCAGCAACGCGCTCCCGCCCCAGAGCATATTGTTCAGCCACTTCAGCTTGCGCGTGAACGGGATTTTCGCGCCGTCGACACTAACCGAGTCAGCGTCCGGTTTGCACAGCACCTTTCTTGCGATCGTTGTGATGATTGCCTCCGTTGTCGGCACCAGAAAACATGCCATTGTTTTTTCCTCCATATATGATGTTTTACTTAGCAGGTTGTACTACTCAATAATCTCCGCGTCGAGAATGATATTAGTATAGTTAACAGGTATGTCTTTGCTGCTTTGCCGAACGGCGTTCGCGACGATGCTCCACATCTCACGGCAGCAGTCTGCATCGGTTTTGACGAGTGACACGCTCAAGACTTCGTTGTTACGGAGTATATCCTCGAGCTGTTCGCCGAGCCTGAAGTCATGCTTAGGGCAGCCGATCAGCAACACTCTTCCGCCAGTGAACGCGGCGTGAAAGCCCGGGTGTGCATATGCGGCGCAGTCGCCGACAAGCAAAAGCTCCGCTCGGTGGAAGTATGGTGAATTCACCGAAACATCGCGTATTTTTATCGGAAATTGGCGCAACGTAGGCTCGTTCATATGCTTCTCCGTTCATTCGTTTGAAGATATTATACACCCGTTCGAGCGCATATGGAAGCCCCCGCAGGGGATATTATAACCTCCGGCAGGGGATAAAATACTGTACGAAATTTCGAGCAGATGCGCGAATATCTTTGTGAGTATCGCCGAATCTACTGTATACTGGCAGCAGCGTTTACCGCCGGATGTCGCGCTCACAGCAGACGTTCAGACCGCACATCCCGACGGGCTCGAGTTCGTAGTGCTTGTACATCTCGCCGAACACCTAAATTGCAACGCGGTCGTACTCGAGTCCGGGTGCTCTCGTAGCGCCCATAGCAGGATGCCCCGTCGGTCTCCGGCAGCACCCATCGCGATTGCTTGCGTTTTTCGCCAATCAGCGCGTTTTTCGCGGTTCGATACAACCACGATTTTACAGAACGCTTCGGCAGCTGCTCCGCAACGCCGCTTGTCAGCGCGGACAAGAACGCTTGCTGCACCGAGTCCTCCGCCGCGTCGGGCAAGGGCTCGGTACAGGGTTGCTATCAGAACCTTCGTATCGGCTCACTGAAATGGCAAAAATTTCCCTTAAAAAACCTCTTGCATTTGTGGAAGATGTATGCTATAATGCGGATTGTAAGTGAATGACCCTGCGGGGTTCGTGATGTGTCTTTTATGTACCACAAATAGTAATATGGGACGCCGGAACAACTCTTACCGTGAATTGCAGGCCTCCCGCCCGGCTTAAACGTGTTGGTGCGGATGTTGGAAGCAGCGAAGCGGCGAGGAGGCGACCCACCTGCCTTTCGGCGGGTTACTAACGGGCGCACACGGCGTTGCGGGGTCTGCGCCGCTTCAAGTGCTACGCGCACTACGCGCCGTTGCGGGATTGCCGCGCAATGTGCCGATATGCCTGAGATTACCGTATGAGAAGAAAGCTTACCGCGCTCGCGTGCGCCGCGATTGCGGCCGCGCTGTTAGTCGTATCGCCCTCCGGCGCAGTGACGGAGGTCTATTTCACGTCGGTCGGCGATCGCCTGTTGCCGCTTACCGCCGCCGATATGCCGGTCAACCTGAACGGCGTGATGTACGTGCCGTACACCGTGTTCAACGCGTCCGCGCTGGGTACCAGCGTGTTCTTCTCCCAAAGCTCCCAGATTGTTCAGATTCTGAATAGCTCGAAGGAGCTGAAGTTCAACCTTCAAACGATGCAGACCGAGGACGCGAACGGTCGGATCTATACGAACAGTCCGCCAATCATACGCAACGGGAAAGCGTACGTGCCCGCGTCGTTCGTAAGCGGGTTCTTCGGGCTGAAGTACAGCTTCATCTCGAACACGGGCGTAGAGAGCATCGTGCGGATCTACACCGCGGACTCGCTGTACCCGACAGACGGCGAGTTCGTCGCCGCTGCGTATACTCGCATGAAGCTGTACCTCAACGACTATCTGACGTACACGCCGCCGTCCAGCTCTCCGTACACGCCGCCGTCTAACTCCCCGACTCCGTCGCCGACGCCGAACTACTCGGACATTCAGGTGTCGCTCGTCTTCATCGGTGCAGAGCGCGGCTATGACATACTTACGACGCTGGGAGCGTTGCCGTCCGCGTTCTACCTGACGGCGGACGAGATACGCTTGAATGACGATTTCGTGCGAAGGCTTATCGGGGTCGGCAAGCAGATCGGGCTCGTCGAGCTTGAGGGTTCCGCCGTTACCGCCGCCGAGTACCTGCGCGAGGTCGCCGTATATCGCTCCGAGCTTATCCTTACGGAGGTGCCGGATACCATCGCGGTAGCCGACGCGTACGAGCTTCTTGCCTCCGCGAGGCGCAACTCCTCAATAACGTTCGAGTTCGCCGCCGACGCCGATACTGCGGAATCGCTCGAGGCGTTCCTTACGGAGCTCAAGCGCGGGCAGTACTTTGTCAGCAATTAGGGGAACGCTTCCACGCGAGCGCTTCATTGGTTACTATTTCCCGGCAACTACTATTATACCATACTTTGACGTAAATGTCAAGTGCTTTCTCGCATTTTTGCAAAGTTTGTGCACCATGTACAGGTATGAGTACATGGTGCACTTTGGATTTGTGAGTATGTACCAAAGATGAGAAACTCCGCAGAAAACACTTGACTTTTGCGCTAAAGTGTGGTATAATAGCAGTAGTCAGAGTTCAGGTGGACGGGGGAACGCTCGCGTGGAGGCGTTCCACTAATTACTAACTCCTAACTACTGCGCGATGTCTCGACGGCGATAGCTCACGTAGCCCACTATGCCGAGAGCAACCGCAATCGCGCTCAGGATCGCAAGCGGAGCGGCGGCGAGCTCCTCGATTGGAATCTGCGGTACGTTGCCGTACGGCGAGATTCGCACAGCCCAGTCCGGCATGTCGAACAGTCGGCTGAAATACAGCGAGATGAACGAATAGCCGAACAGTGCCCAGACTAAGCCGACAAATTTCGGAGCAACTCCAACCAAGAACGCCGTCAAGCCCGCGAATACCAGTATTGCCGGGATATGAGAGAATCCGGAGGCAGCGATTGCCTCGAAGCTCAGGATATTCGTACTTGCCGACGCCGAGTATAGCCCGAGCGCGGTCAACCCCGTCAGCACGACGGTCTCAACGACGGCGATCAGCGTAATGCTTGCGAACATCTTACCACGCGGAACCGCGCACGCGTAGATCTGCTCCAGCCGTCCGCGCTTCTCCTCCGTGCGAAGCCGAGTGAATACGCCGATTACGGGTACGGTGATGATCATCGCCATGATACCGCTGAGCATCGGCAAGAAGCCCTCCGCAAGTGAAGCCGCGCCCGAGCCTTGCAACACTTGCTTGATCATGTCGTTGCCCTCTACGAACGAATCCAACTGCCCGATTACGGAGCCGTAGGATGAGCCGAGCACGAACATCGCAATCGCCCACGTAATGAACCCGCGCTGCACCAGTCGACGGCACAATCCCAACGGACTGCGCATGAACGCTGACGCGCCGTCGCGCCCCTTGCGGGCGGCGAAGACTCCCGCGCCGACGTCGCGGCGTGAGTTAACCAGCATCGCGATCGCCCCGATCACTACGCTTTCCGTGAGCAGGATTACGATCGGCGCAAACGCGTTCGTATAGAACGCCTCGACCCGCAATCCCAATCCGAGCGGTGAAATCAGCGAGAGATCGCTTCCCTTCATGTCCCCGATCGCACGCACGATGTAGCTTGCCCCCATCAGCCCGAACGCGAATCCGAGACTTCCGTGCGCCGTGGAGAACAGCTGCGCCATCAGCAGCGTTATCGCCGCGAATACGAAGCCCTGCATACCAATCGACAAGCCATAGCAGAACGCGCCCGCAACTGTCGTGCCCTCCACGTTCACCGCAAGCGTCAGTAACGCGATGACTACCGCGATTATCATGTCAAGCGCGAACGCGCTTACCAGCGTCGACGCGCTGCCTGTCAATCGCCCTACCGGAAGCGATGCGAGCATCTCGTGCCGCCCCAGTTCCTCATCAACCCGAGTGTGGCGATTCACAAAGAAGATGTTCATAACGATAGCCGCGATTCCGAACCACAGCAAGCACTGCTGCGCCATTGCGATTGCGGTGGTCATTGCATCAGTCCCATAGACGGGTCCGAGCATAGCCAGCATCGACGGCGTGGTCAGCGTCGCGGTAAGACTGTACAGCGACTCTTTCGTCGGGAACATTCCGGGATACATAACGCTCAGCAGCAACGCGAATCCGGTCAGCGACACGAACCACACTACGCTTACCACGCGCTCCCGCCGAATGATGAACAGTTTGTACTTCAAGAAGTTCGCGAACATACTAAGCCCTCCCCTTGTACTCTGACAGGAACAGTTCTTCAAGCGTCGCGCCTCTCTCTCGAATCTCCGGCATTGTACCGTTAAGCACGATCGCGCCATCTTTGATGATACTGACGCAATCGGCGAGCTTCTCGACCTCGCTCATAATGTGACTGGAAAGCAGCACAGTCTTGCCCTCGCGCTTGACTTCACCGACGCAATCTTGGAAGACTTTCTCAAGCAACGGGTCGAGCCCACTTGTCGGCTCGTCAAGCACGAACAACTCCGCGTCAGAGGCGAATGCCGCAACCAGCGCGACTTTCTGACGGTTACCCTTGGAGTATGTGCGGCACTTCTTGCCTGGGTCGAGTTCAAACTGTGAGAGGAATCGCTCGCGCCGCTTCGCGTCCGGTTTGGAGCCTCGGAACGCCAGGAACAGATCGACGACCTCGCCGCCTGTAAGGTTATCCCAAAGGTTGACGTCGCCGGGAACGTAGGATAGCCGCTTGTGAAGCTCGACCGCATCCGTCCACGCGTCACGGTCAAAGAGTCGCAGCGTGCCGGAGTTCGACTTAAGTATACCAAGCAAGCACCGAATCGTGGTGGATTTGCCTGCGCCGTTCGGGCCGAGGAATGCGTGCACTTCGCCTTGATTCACCGTCAGATTGACTCCTGACAATGCGTTGACCCTTCCGAAGCGTTTCGTCAGATTGCTGATTTCGATGATGGCCATGCGTTAGCCCTCCTACTTGTAGAATAGTTTGCGTAAGTCTTTGATGAAGCTATCGTAACGCGTCCACTCCGCCGTTATGACGTCTTCGCTGTCAACGGTCAGTTCGCCGCTTCGGAATCGGTCGGTTACCTCTTGCGAATACGAGTCAAACAGCCACGTGATGTACTTCACGATATGCTCGCCGTCCATATCGTCGCGGAACAAAGAGTAATCGATGCCGTCGGTCAGCTCGGCGATAATCCGCGAGCGGATCTCGGTCGTCTCCGCCATGTATTTCTCGAGGGACTCAGCGCTCCAATCTTGATAGAAGCTTTCGAAGAATGCGGCGAACTTCGGGTGCTCGGCGATCGTCTTGCGCTTGATCTCGGTTAGCCGCTGATACCGCAGCAGGAAATCGTTGGTATCAAGCTCGTGCGTGCGGAGATACTTGTCTTTCGCGAACGCGATAGCGTACTGGCAGAGGAAATCGAACAGTTCCTCCTTGTTACCGAAGTAGTAGAAGAGCATACCCTTGCCAATCTGCGCATTCTCCGCGATTGCATTCGTGGAGGCTCGCTTGAAACCCTTGACGGCGAACTCGTCGAGAGCGGCGTCGATGATGCGCTTTTGCTTTTCCGGATCCAGCGAGTGAAAAACGTCGAATCGACCGGACAATTAACCAACTCCTTTCGTGTGTAGACCGTGCGCTTGACCATATCGTTATGTGCACAGACCATATGCTTGACCGTTGCGAACTTATTATAGACCATACCGGTCGACTTGTCAAGCACTTTTTTCAACTTTTGCTAAATTTTTGGTAAAAGCGTAAAAAGACTTGACAAATCGGGCAAATTGTGGTACACTGCTCCGGTGGTGAGCGGCTTACCGAGCTCGAATGGCAAATCGGACAGTTGCCCACCTCAAGAGATACACGAACTCGTACTTGACGATATGCGGTTGCGCAACGATATTTGTTGGAATATGTTTACGAGAGGCGAGTCTATGAAAACCTATGAATACGACGCGGTTATCCAAGCGTCCGAAGCCGGCAAGGGCGGAGCGTTCGTCGAGTTCCCCTATAACGTTCGCGCCGAGTTCGGACGCGGGCGCGTCAAAGTTCACGCCACGTTTGACGGCGAACCGTATGACGGCAGTATCGTGAACATGGGCGTGAAAAACGCGGACGGTTCCGTGTGCTACATAATCGGCGTGTTGAAGGATATTCGCGCCAAAATCGAGAAACAGGTCGGCGATAGCGTTCGCGTTACCATCGCAGAAAAAGAGCACTAAACCGGGCGGGCGGCGTGACGCCGACCTCACGTTAGCCTTCGCGGCCGTAGGATTCAGCACTCAATGCAAAAGTTTGCGTTCCACTCCCCGTACCCCCGCGTCTCAGCATATTTTCAGCTCGAACTCAACCTCCGCGTGCGAAAAAGTTGTGAAAAAAGTACTTGACAAACGGGAAAAAGTGTGGTATAATATAAAAACCTGTGGCTGAGCATGGCGGGATTCCGCGTGCGAGGTACGTCAGGGAGGCAACCGTAACAACTACAACATCAGGAGGAGCCGCCATTATGCGCGTTCGCATTACTCTACGCTGCGGGACATGCAAGCAGCGTAACTACAACACCACGAAGAACAAGAAGAACACACCGGATCGACTGGAGATGAACAAGTATTGCCGCTTCTGCCGCAAACACACGCTCCACACAGAGACGAAGTAACGGAGGGAGACGCAAGGTATGGACAAGTCCAAGTCACTCGAGAAGTCGAAGCCGAAGCGATCGCTGAAGTCCGCTAGTGACTCCGTTGTAAGATGGTTTCGCGAAATGCGCAGCGAGCTTAAAAAGGTCGTATGGCCGACGCGGAAGCAGTTGGTTCGCAACTGCATGGTTGCGATCGCGATGATGGTCGTATGCGGGATCGTGTTCGGAGCGTTCGACCTGCTTGCACAAGCGGTCGTGTTCCGATTCCTGATAGGCACGCTGGGTACATTGCTGACGGGCGGCGCGGTCGCGCCGGTCGCGACGTAACGTCAGGCGCGAGACGACGGCACGGACGCAGTTCCCCGGTCTTTTGCCGAGATTCAAGCGCCATTGAGGCGTGAGCGGCAGAGACTATGCGGGTTCGGCGTTACGCCGGTAAGAGGGAGCGTAAATGAACGATGCGAAGTGGTACGTGGCTCACACGTACTCCGGGTATGAGCGGAACGTCTCCGGCGCGGTGCTTAAGGCCGCCGATACCCGCAAGATGAGAGAGCTTATCCAGGAGACGACGATCCCGACCGAGCAAGTGACGGAGATCGGTCAAGACGGGAAGAAGCGGACGATTGAACGCCTGATCTATCCGGGCTACGTGTTCATCAAGATGGTCGCAACCGACCCTCAGGCGTGGCACCTTGTGCGGAACGTTCGCGGTGTCACCGGATTCATCGGGGAGCAGAACAAACCCGTACCGCTGACCGACTCGGAGATTGAGTCTCTGGGCGTTGAGCGCAAAGGCGGGGTTCAGCTGACGTACGACATCGGCGATGAAGTCAAGGTTATCGACGGACCCTTGGAAGACTTCACGGCGAAAGTTGTAAGCATCAGCGCAGAGGACGGCCGAGTGAAAGTGCTCGTCCCGATGGCGGGGCGTGATATTGAGGCAGAGCTGGATCTCGACCAAATCATTAAACTGTAGTAATCACGTAAGGCTCGCGGTGCGCATTGGCGCGTCTGCGAATAGCCGTAAATCAGTGGGAGGCGTGAAGCCGGCGTACGTCGGTAATCGCGCCGAGAATAACCACATAGGAGGAAACACGCATGGCACTGAAAGTGACCGGGATGATCAAGTTGCAGATCTCGGCAGGAAAAGCGACGCCCGCGCCGCCCGTCGGACCCGCGCTGGGTTCGCACGGCGTTAACATCCCTCAGTTCACCAAGGAGTTCAACGAGCGCACGAAGAACGACGTCGGGTTCACCATCCCCGTCGTGATAACCGTGTACTCGGATCGAAGCTTCTCATTCATCTGCAAACAGCCGCCGACTCCTGACCTGCTGCGTAAAGCCGCGGGAATCGAGAAGGGCAGCGGAGTTCCGCAGCGCGACAAAGTCGCGACGCTTAACTCGGAGCAGATTCGCAAGATCGCCGAAACCAAGATGGCCGACTTGAACGCGAATGACATCGACGCCGCCATGAAGATGGTCGCCGGTACCGCACGTTCCATGGGCATCGTGGTTAACGACTAGAGGGAGGTTCGTCATGTTTAGAGGCAAGAAATACAAGGACGGCGTTAAGCAAATCGATCGCTCCTTACAGTACGACGCTCGCGACGCGTTCGAGTTGCTGTGCACGCTTCCGAAAGCGAAGTTCGACGAGACCGTGGAGCTTCACGTGAAGCTTGGCGTCGACAGCCGTCACGCCGATCAACAAGTACGCGGAGCAATCGTACTGCCGCACGGTACAGGCAAAATCGCGAGAGTGCTGGTACTGTGCAAGCCGGAGCGTGAGCAGGAGGCTAAGGACGCGGGCGCGGACTTCGTCGGGCTTGAGGATATGGTCGACAAGATCCAAAAGGAGAGCTGGTTCGATTATGACGTCGTAGTTGCGACTCCGGACGTTATGGGAATCGTGGGACGCTTGGGACGAGTGCTCGGGCCGAAAGGCTTGATGCCGACTCCGAAGGCGGGCACGGTCAGCGCGAACGTCGGACAAGCGGTCACCGAGGTCAAGGCCGGTAAAATCGAGTACCGCTTAGATAAGACGAACATCATTCACTGCCCGATCGGCAAAGCGTCGTTCGGGGTCGACAAGCTGTTCGACAACTATGCCGCGTTGATCGACGCGATCATTCGCGCTAAGCCCGCCGCCGCGAAGGGGCAATATATACGAAGCTGTGCCACGGCGTCGAC
>JAITGH010000160.1 GCA_031280855.1 Oscillospiraceae bacterium
GGGCGAGACCGGCTCCGGGAAGTCGCCGCTGATACGCGGTCTGCTTCGCTTGAAGCAGCCGCACAGCGGCAGCGTGGAGACAAGCGACGGGTTAACCTCGCGTGAGATCGGATACCTGCCGCAGCAGACGGTCGCGCAGCGCGACTTCCCTGCAAGTGCGTTCGAGGTAGCGCTGTCCGGGCGATTAGCGGCTCGAGGGTTATTGCCGTTCTATTCCCGGCGTGACCGCGACGCCGCAGAGTCGAACCTTGCGCGATTGGGGGTCCTCGAGCTTCGCAACCGCTGCTATCGCGAGCTTTCCGGCGGTCAACAGCGGCGAGTTCTACTGGCGAGAGCGCTATGCGCGACGAAGTCGCTGCTATTGCTTGACGAGCCCGTCGCGGGGCTTGACCCGGTCGCCACGCAGGAGCTCTACCGCCTGATTGAAAGCGTTAACCGCGATTCCGGGCTTACCGTCGTCATGGTCTCGCACGATATCCGAAGCGCGGTGACGTACTCGAACCGCATATTGCACCTTCGCGGTACGCAGGAGTATTTCGGGTCGACGGCTGACTACGTCAAATCGCCAATCGGGCAAGCGTTCGTAGAATCCGGAGCCGGGACGCAGCTCCAGCTTGACCGTGTACGGTCGGTAGATTCGGAGGTAACGCGATGATCGCCACGATTGCGGAGATGCTGACGTACCAGTTCGCGACGCGTGCGATGATCGTCGGCGTATTGGTGTCGCTGTGCGCGGCGCTGTTAGGCGTAAGTCTCGTGCTGAAGCGGTACTCCATGATCGGCGACGGGCTGTCGCACGTCGGGTTCGGCACGCTTGCGATTGCGACGGGGCTGAACCTCGCGCCGCTGACGGTCTCGATCCCGGTAGTCGTACTGGCGGCGTTCCTAATGTTACGAATCAGCGAGAACGGCAAGATCAAAGGCGACGCAGCTATCGCGCTGATCAGTACGTCCAGCCTCGCGATCGGAGTCGTCGTCATCTCGCTGACGACGGGAATGAATACGGACGTGTGCAACTACATGTTCGGCTCGATACTCGCGATGAGCAAGAACGACGTCAAGCTGTCGATAGTGCTCGCGGCGGTCGTGCTCGCGCTGTTCGTATTCTTCTACAACAAGATTTTCGCGGTCGCGTTCGACGAGAACTTCGCGAGAGCGACGGGAGTCCGCACGGGCGCGTACAACATGATAATCGCGCTGTTGACCGCAGTCACGATAGTGCTGGGAATGCGCATGATGGGCGCGTTGCTGATCTCCAGCCTGATCATCTTCCCGGCGCTGACCTCGATGCGCGTGTGCAAGCGATTCGTAAGCGTGACGGTGTGCTCCGCGATTGTGTCGGTCGTGTGCTTTTCAATCGGAGTAGTGCTGAGTTACGCGTACCCGATCCCGACAGGCGCGAGCGTCGTACTGGTTAACATCGCCGCGTTCCTGCTGTTCTGGGCGGTATCGCTATTCAAAGTAAGGAGGGCAACCACATGAAGAGAACTATTGCGCTGACGGCAGCGATTCTTGTAACGCTGTCGGCGTGCTCGTTACCCGCGTCGAATCCGAATGCGCGTAACGGCAACGGCTCGCTCGCCGTCGGGACGCTCGGCGACCCGATCCCGACGGCTCCGCCGACTGCAACGCGTGCGCCGATCCTCGACGACCTTACGGCGGTCGACTCCGTCGACGGAGTCATCGAAATCCGCGAGAAGCTGTTCGTCGCGCAGATCAACGACATCTATTCCACTCTGGAGGATTACCTCGGCAAGACGCTTAAGTACGAGGGTATCTTCACGAGTTACACGTGGGACGAGACGGGCGAGACGTACCGCTCCGTCATACGCTACGGACCCGGATGTTGCGGTACCGACGGTAACGCGGGGTTTGAGGTCACGTGGGACGGCGCGTACCCGAGTGAGAACGACTGGGTCGAGTGCGTCGGAACTCTCGAGATGTACAATGAGGGCAACTACAGCTTCCTGCGGCTCGATTTGGACTCGCTGACAGTGCTGGACGTACGCGGCGCGGAGTACGTCACGCAGTAGCTAGTCGAGCGCGTGCGGTCTCGCCGTCGGCTGAGTTACTCGAGCGAGTACGCCCCGCGTACGAGGGCGGTCGCGGTTCCGCTAATCGATACGTCCGCACTTGCAACATACAGATGGTTCGGCGTGAGTGCCGCTTGAGGCGCAAGCGTCGTTCCGTCCGTCGAATCGATGAGCTCGGAGCCGCATGACGCGCCGCCCGTGCGGAGCAGAACCTCCGACCCTGCGGTTAGCGTTAGCGTCTGACCTGCGGTTAGCTCCACAAGTTTGAACGCGATACCGTTCGAGCCGAAGCCGTCAAGCTTCCCCGCGAGACTGCTCTCGAGCGCCGCAAGCTTCTCGGTAAGCTCTGCGTTGGTTTGCTCGGTCATCTGCTTCTTGACGACGTCGTTAAGGTAGCTGAGCGTAATCAGCGGATCGTCGGCGGAGCCGGGCTTACCGGTAACGGCGAGCGAGACAATCCCGACGGTAAACAGTGCCGCCGCAACGGCGGCAAGCGCGGCGAATGCGCGTATCTTCATCGTGCACCTCTCGTGAATGGCGTGGTCGCACACCCCGACTCACCTCAAGCTGTATCGCTCGAGGTGAGCGCGGTATCGCGTACAAATCAGCGTTGCTGCTGAGTCTCGTAGATTGGATTCTTGGCGAGGAACCCGAAGAAGTTCTCGAAGATGAACTTACGTTCGGGATTCTCCGGCAGATCGGTCGGGTAGGCGCGCAGCATAGACTTGTACTTCGCCTCGATGCCCGGGGCGAACTCCGGGTGAGTGAAGATGTACAGATCGCCGCGTTGGACTCCGCGCACTACCAGATCGCCCGCGTCCTCTGCGGAGATAGTAGCCTTGGAGAAGTCGGGCATCTTCGGCGGCTCTTCACCGGGCTTAGGCTCGGGAGGCGCGGCGAATCGCGGCGGCGGAAGCTCCGCCTGATTTGGCAGAGACGCGGGTCGAACCTCATAACTCGTCTTACTTAGGTTACCTTGAACGGGACCGGGGCAGAACGCGGACGCGCCGACGTTCGTACCTTGAAGATCGCTCGCCAGAGTCTCCATCATCGCGGCGACCGCCGCTTTCGTGAGGTTGTACAGCGTCGCGCCCGGTACGACGGACAGCCCGGATTGTGACGACGTCGTGATGACGTGCGCGGGCTCGCCGCGTTCCAACATGCGCGGAACGATCGCGATGATCCCGTTGATCGCGCCTTTGATATTCACGCCCGTGATGAAATCGACGTCGTCGTGCGTTGATTTCCACAGCGGAACCATGGGAACCTCGACGCCCGCGTTGTTGACAAGCAGGTGGATCGCTCCCAGTCCCGCCTCCGCCTTGTCGACCGCCGTAACGTAGCCTGCGCGATCCGTTACGTCCAGCGCGACCGTTTGAGCCTTGTACCCGCGCTCCGTGAACCACGGCGTAACCTCGTCAAGTGCCTTCTGGCGCAGATCGACGAGACTGACCACCATGCCGGCCTTCGCGCACGCTTTCGCGATGCCAAGTCCGATTCCGCTGGCCGCGCCTGTTACGAACGCGTGCTTGTTCTGCAAGTCTTTCATATGTACCCTCCCTTTAGTAGTTGCCGATTATCGGGAATTAATAGGACGCCTTCCGGCACGCGCTTCGCAGCCCTCGTCCGACTAATTCCCAACAACCAATCTCCACCGTTATTATACCACACTTTTGCCGATTTGTCAAGTACTTTTTTATGCAAATGCTATCATTAAGTGCAAGAAAGGTAAACACCTTTCTTGCACTTAGTTTTTTGCCCACCCGGGGGGGGGGAGACTGTCTCCAAACCAAGCGGCAAGGTTTGTCGTAAAGGCATAAAAAACGCGAAAAAATTGCAGAGCATTTGTATTGGTGATAGCTAAACCAAGACTTGACATCATGCACCGTGCAAAATCCGAATAAATGAAATGCCTGAAAACACCCTATTATAGCCATTTGTTTCGTCAAGAATTTGAAAGTGATTGGC
>JAITGH010000178.1 GCA_031280855.1 Oscillospiraceae bacterium
ATCATTGACATCAGCTGAGCTGTGGCGGCCTCGACTTCCTCTTCGTAGTACTCGGCGACTTTGTTCAGCATCTTCTCGGACGTGCCGGACTCTTCGCCGATCGCCAGCATTTGGTGCAAGAGGTTCGGGAAGTGCCCGTCGTTGCGTATGGACTCGGACAGCGGGACACCGATGGAGACCTCGTCGCAGGCGTTGAACAGCGCGTTCCTGAAGAACAGGTTGCTCATCGTATCTCCGGCGATGCGTAAGGACTCGATCAGCTGCATACCGGAACCCATAAGCGTGGACAACGTGCGGGACATTCGCGCGGCGGCGGTCTTGACGGTGAAGTTGGAGATAATCGGGATTCGGAACGTCGCGGTCGCGACTGTCTTCTTGCCAAGCTCCGTGCGTACGAACATCTTGAACCCGACGATGATGGCGACGATGATTCCGACGACGACGTACCATCGGGATTGCAGATAGTCGCTCATGGCTACGGTAAGCTTGGTAATCGCGGGCAGCTCGGTGCCCATCTGTGCGAACATATCCTCGAACGTCGGGACGATTTTGACGAGCATAAGTATCATGACGGCGATGGTGATGGACAGCAGGATCGTGGGATAGATGGAGGCTTTTTTGACCATCGCCTTAACCTTCGCGTCCTTCTCGTACTGGTCGGCCATGCGCGTCATGGAAAGCGACAGACTGCCGGAGGCCTCGCCCGCCGCGACCAGCGGGATGAACATGCGCCCGAACATCTTCGTATGCGGCGCGAACGCGGTCTCTAGGTTATCGCCCTTCTCGACGGAGGTCTTGACGCTTGTAATCGTGCGAGCCAGCAGTTTGTTCTCGCTTTGCCCGGACAGCATATCCAGCGCCTGGATAAGCGGCACGCCCGCGTCAAGTATCGATACGAACTGGCGGCAGAATACGCTAAGGTCGCGTGGTTTGGGCTTGGAATCGAAGAAGCTTAGCTCGAAGTTCTTGGTCAGCAACGTGGATTGCTTTACGGATAGCGGCAGTAGCCCCATGCGCTTGAGTTCGGCTTGAGCGGACTCCTGGTTCAGTGCGGCGATACTGCCGCGTTGTTCGGCTCCCGCCGAGTTTACGGCGACGTAACCATATTCAATCATCCGGTCAGCCTCCTATATTAGTACAGCGTTAGTTTCTTAGCGAGCGAGTTGGGATCCTGAGCGAACGCGAGCGCGGTATCTCCGTCAATGTCGCCGCGCTGGTAAAGCTCATAGATTGCGTCGTCCATCAGCAGCATTCCGATCTTGCGCGACGTCTGAATGGTTGACGCGATTTGGAAAGTCTTGCCCTCGCGGATATGGTTCTTGATCGCGCTGTTTGCAAGCATGACCTCCATCGCGGCGACTCGCCCCGTCGTCCCGAATCGCGGCAGCAGTTGCTGCGATACGACGCATTCGACGACTTCGGCAAGCTGGGTTCGGATCTGCTGTTGCTGGTGCGGCGGGAAGACGTCGATGATACGGTCGATGGTGTTCGCGGCTCCGATGGTGTGCAGTGTGGAGAATACGAGGTGCCCGGTCTCGGCGGCCGTAACGGCTGCTGAGATTGTTTCAAGGTCGCGCATCTCTCCCACCAGTATCACGTCCGGGTCTTCGCGAAGCGCAGCGCGTAACGCGGCGGCGAAGCTCATCGTATCGGTGCCGATCTCCCGCTGGTTAACAATCGACTTATTGTGAGAGTGCAGGTACTCGATCGGATCCTCCAGCGTGATGATGTGAGCGGCCTCGCGATTGTTGATGATGTTGATCATGGAGGCGAGCGTGGTCGACTTACCGCTTCCGGTCGCACCGGTTACCAGCACCAGCCCTCTGCGTTTATTGCACATCTGAACTACCGCATCGGGAACGCCAAGCTCCCGCGGGTCAGGGATCTTCGAGTTAAGTTTCCGGGCGACGAGTCCGCACGATGCGCGCTGGTGGAAGATGTTGATACGGAATCGAGCCAACGCCGGAACCGATAGAGCGAAGTCCGCCTCGCCGGTCCTCTCGTACGTCTCCTTCAGACTCGGCATCTTCATGCGATCCAATAGCGCGTATACGAGCTGCTCCATCGTCGGGGTGTCGAGTATCTCCTTACTCATGGACGTGATGACTCCGTCAACCCTGCACGAGGGTTCGCGCCCGGCGGTAAGATGTACGTCGGACGCACGCATGTCCGAGCCTTTTCTTAGGTAATCGTCAAGTGTCATGCAACTAAGTCTCCATCGATATTTTCAGCATTTCGGCGATCGTCGTGGTTCCGTCGATAACGTACCGTGAAGCCGCCATACGCAAGGTGTTCATTCCGTCCCGCACTGCGGAGTCCTTGATCTGCTCGGTTGTCCCGCGTGTCGCGATCAGACGCTTGATCTCCGGGGTAACTTTCATTATCTCGTACACGCCGATTCGTCCGTAATAGCCGGTTTCGGCGCACATCGGGCAGCCGCGAGGTTCATAGACGGTCAGCCGCTCGTTTTCCGGATATCCGAGCTGCTCCTTCTCATAGTCGGTCGCGATGTGAGGCTCTCGGCACTGCATACAAAGCTTACGTACAAGCCGCTGTGCGAGGATTCCAACCAAGGCGTCCGCCAGTAGGAACGGCTCCAGCCCCATGTCGATTAAGCGCGTTACCGTCGCGGCGGAGCTGTTCGTATGCAGCGTGCTTAGTACCAAGTGTCCGGTGATCGACGCCTGAGCGGCTATCGACGCGGTTTCATAGTCGCGGATCTCTCCGATCATTATGACGTCCGGGTCTTGACGCAAGATAGACCGCAGCGCGTTTGCGAACGTAAGATCCGCCTTAACGTTGACCTGTACCTGGTTTACCCCGCCAACCGTGGCCTCGACCGGATCTTCGACGGTTATCAGGTTAACGTCCTGCTTGTTAAGCATTGACAGCGACGCGTACAGCGTAGTCGACTTTCCGCTTCCTGTCGGACCGGTGACGAGGATTATCCCGTTCGGGTTGTCTAGGATTGATTGGAAAACGTCCAGATCCTGCTGCGGGAATCCCAGCTCCGTAAGCTTCCTTGCGAGCCCGTTCGACGACGCGAGCCGCAGAACCAGCTTCTCACCGTAGAACGTCGGCAGCGCGGATACGCGGATATCGTAGTCTTGCCGGTCAACCGTGATTGACATACGGCCGTCCTGAGGTTTGCGCTTTTCAGAGATGTCCATCCCGCTGAGGATCTTGATACGCGTAACGATTGCGGGAAGCAGCGATATATCGTACCACATCTTGTCATACAGCGCACCGTCGATTCGGTAGCGTACTCGAAGCTGTGTTTCCAGTGCGTCGAAGTGAACGTCACTCGCCCTTTGGCGAACGGCTTGCTCGAGGATCGAGCGTACCAACTGCACCATAGGTGCGGAGTTAAGCTCGTCGCTTTCCTCGGCTGCGGCTTTCGCAACTTCTTGGAGTTGGCTCTCGCGCTCCTTGGAGTATTGCTCCGCCGCGCTGTAGGCTTCGTCCGTGCCGAAGTAGCGATCCAGCAACGACTGTATCTCGCTTTCCACGGCGATTCGAGGGCTGACGCGATAGTTCGTGACGATTGAGATGTCGTCCTGCGCTCCAACGTCCAGCGGATCCCACATCGCGAGGATTAGCGTAGTGTTGTCCTTCTCGTCGAATCCAATGGGCAGAACGCCGTGTTTGCGCAATACCGAGCTTGGAACCAGGTTAAGTATGTCTTGCGTGATTCGCACTCCTCGAAGGTCAACCTGAGGTATCCCCGTTTGGATGTGCATCGCGCTTGCGATACCGGCGAATGTTACATATCCCAACGAAACCAGACATTGCCCGAGCCTCATCTTGCGTTTGGATTGTTCCGAAAGTGCCGTTTTGAGTTGTACGTCGGTGATGAGACCTTGGTGAACCAGTATGTCGCCGAGCCTGAGTTTCTTGGTTGCGACGGCCATCGCTCGCTGCCTCCGTTTCGCGCCGGATTTGTTCCGGCTGATTTTTCTTTACGCCAGAGTCAATACCATGCTCTCGATTCCGCTTAGTTGAAGCGTAAGCGCCTCATCGAGCTGCTGTTCGGTAATCAAGTTCTTGCGTAGGAGGATCTCGCCAAGTCTGCGGTTATAGCGGCTTACCAATTGCTCCTGCAACGCGGATCGCAATTGCGACCTCGTGATAAGACCCTCATCGAAGAGGATCTCGCCGATCCTTCGGTAGTGATTCACGTCAGTCATGATTCGGCTCCTTCCGACATCAAGTAGATTGAGTTGCCGTTTTTATCTTACATCGTAATATATCGTACACTTTTGGGAATACTTTACGTTACTTGTTGTAATTATTTTCAACCTTTATGTCCCGTCAAAGTATCATTACGTAACCTTTCATATCAGACAGTTATATGCAGTAGCGATTTGAGGTAACTTTCATCTCCACTATTACGTAAGACCATAAGTTTTCGACTCGTTTTATGTTATATGGTTAAAAACGCCTGACATTTTATATTATCGAAGCTTATGCGCGAAACTTTATACGACTCGTAAAAAAACATCTAAATTTTCTCATAAATTGAAGCTCGGCTATAGACAAACCCGGACGAGGTACGTGTACACGCACCTCGTCCGGGCTTGAGCCTTTCACGCTAGTTCGACTTGAACACGATCTCTCCGGGCAGAATGAACCCCAAGCGGCTTCGAGCGATGTTCTCCCGCACTTTGGGATCGTTCGCCGATTGCACTTGCACCTTGAGCGCCGCATTCGACGATTGCAGTTCCTTCAGCTGACGCGACAGGTCGGAGTTTTGGTTTCTCGCCGCCGCTATCTGCTTGTTGGTGTTGTGGATCTGCGTGATTGCGAAGATCGCCAGCACGATGATGATTGCCGCCGTCAAGCGGCTGAGCTTTGTCTTTTGCATTACTGCCTCCTTGCAGCTGCGCGGTTACGGCAAAGGCGAGCGCTCGCCCGCGCCGGTTATGCCCCGTCCTCCCGCGGGGTGCCGGGTGTGAAGCTTGTATGTACCGTCGATTCTTCTGACCTTGTTGACATAACGCACACGCTTCCGTATGGCGTCGCCGGTTTGCTTTCTCGCTCGATTCAACAGCCTGAACGGTCGGAGACACCACTGTATTATTCTTCGTATAATTTTCAGTAAACTATAGAGGCCTTTCGTCACTAACTTTGAAAAAATGAGCATATACAGCGCGATTCCCGGCGCCACGAACAGCAGCAGCGTGAACCGAAGCCGACCGCCGCCCGGCCCGAATCCCAGCATGAAGAACCCGAGCGCACACACCGTGCAGTACGCCGCATCCAAAACGCCCGCGATTACCGTCTTGCGCAGCGTGCCCTTCGTCATTCGGCGGAACACCGACAGAACATCGTATAACACGCCTGACGCTATCCCCATCAAGAACGCGTACGCCGCCTCCATCGCTTGCGTCGTCAGTTTGATCTCCATTACTTGAACAAACGTGCGAATAAGCCGCTTTTGACTGACTCGTCTTCATAGTCCATCGCGTCAACCTTGCCGCTTACGGATAGCTCGCCGCCATCGGTTGACAGCTTCTCAATCTTCAGCGCGGAGCCGCGGATAATCAGCACACCTGCGGAAGTGTGCAGAACGATTAGCTGCTCGTCGAAGCTTTCTATGTCGTCCACGGAGCTTACGACCAGTTTGCGCCGTCCGACCAGCGATACCGCGTGGCTCGACCATTGCTGTTGCTTCAAGTCTGTTCGTTCCATATGCGTGCCCTCCCGCAATCACTCGACTTTGGCGTATGCGTGTCCGTTTACTATTATATGCGCGGACACGGCATATAAGAACGCAAAGACGGGATCTGCCGATCCCGTCTTTCACAATCGCGTGTGCGCGTCAATCCTCGAACAGCGACGCGATCTCGCGCTCGGTAAGCTCCCGCGCTTCGCCGGAGTGCAATCCGCCAAGCCGAAGCTTCCCGATCCCGACGCGAGTAAGCCGCATAACCTCCGCCCCTAACGCCTCACACATGTTGCGAATCTCGCGGTTCTTCCCCTCGCGCAATGTGAGTTCCAGCAGCGCGGTTCCGGCGGAGGCGTCATTCTCCAGCACTACGGTATCGCACCCGCCGTACGTTACGCCCTTTACCGTAAGCGGCTCACGGAACCGTGTCGCTAAGTACTCCGCGTCGCGAACGCGAACTCGAACGCGGTAGAGTTTCGCGACACGGTAACTTGGGTGCGTAAGCCGCTTCGTAAGCTCGCCGTCGTTCGTCAGAAGCAGCATACCGTCGGAGTTGAGGTCAAG
This sequence comes from Oscillospiraceae bacterium, assembly GCA_031280855.1. GTDB lineage: Bacteria > Bacillota > Clostridia > Oscillospirales > Oscillospiraceae > JAISJH01. The sequence goes on from JAITGH010000178.1 coordinate 6,233, forward strand.
CCGCCCGACAGGGTAGACTCTCTCCCGACGCGCCTCCAGCAGATCCATGACCGTCTTGCGACCGCGGTCGTCACTCGCGGTCGACAGATAGCCGCGAGGCTTGTTGAGCATCAGCACAACGCGCTTATCCCGCTTCGCCGTAAGCGCAACGCCGTCCACCGTGATCAGATGCCACTGCGGATCCGCCTTATCGCCAAGCTTCGACGTAACCCCGTCGACCGCGACGCGTCCGGCGGCGATCATCTCCTCCGCTTTACGGCGCGAGCATATGCCGTATTCCGACAGTATCTTTTGTAGTCGTTCCATATCGCTCCGTTACTGCGCGTAGCCCCAATTGTAGAGGTTCGAGTGATCTTTCCAGTCGTCCCCATCGTTAAGCGTAACCGCGATAAGCGGCTTACCGCCGCGCTCCGCCATCGTAACAAGCGTTCTGCCCGCTTTCGACGTGTACCCCGTCTTAACGCCAATCACGCCCGGCGCGTCCCACAGCAGCTTATTGTGGTTCCGGAAGTAGATCCCGCCGACGCGAACCTCCTTCGTCGACGCGATTAAGCGGAACTTCATGTTCTCCATCGCCGCCGCCGTCAGAACCGCCATGTCGCGAGCGGTCGAGTAGTGATCCTTCGCGTCCAACCCATGCGGGTTCGCGAAGTGGGTATGCTCCAGCCCGAGCGACTTCGCTTTCGCGTTCATCAGCTCAACGAACTTCTCCTGCGATCCGGCGGTGAACTCCGCAAGCCCCATCGCGGTATCGTTGCCGGAGGCAAGCATCAGCGCGTAAAGCATCTGCCGCACCGTGTACGTTTTACCCGCTGTGAAGCCGGAACTGCTGCCCTCGACCTGCCACTCCTTCTTGAACGTCACGCTATCGTTCAACTTGCAACGTTCAAGCACGATCAGCGCGGTCATGATCTTCGTAATGCTGGCGATGGGAAGCTCCGTGTTAGAGTCCTTCTCGAACAGCGTCGTCTTCGTCTCCGGATCATAGAGGATTGCGGTGGAGGCGGAGACGTACGGCGGCTCTTCCACAGCGTCGACGGGTACGCCCCCCATCGCCGCCAACATCGCGATTGTCAGAACGATCGCCGATATCCGGACGGCGCGCACATACGCAAGGGCTTGCTTAGTTTTCAAGAGGATCCCTTTCATCTTTCGTCGTCTTCTTCTTGATCAGATCGGCGATCTTATCGATAACGCTCGGCGCGGCCTCGATAATGCGATCCACGCTGGAGGACGCCGGGGGCGTGACGCTAAGTATCTTCGCGTCAGTTCCGCGAACGACCATGAATGCGATCGGCGTGATCGTCACACCGGCTCCGCTGCCGCCTCCAAATGCGGGAGGCGCGTTTACTCCGTTCTTCGAGGTATACTCGCCGCCGCCGGCCGTGAAGCCGAAAGTGACTTTCGAGATCGGAATCAGCGTTACGCCGTCAGGAGTCTGTATGGGAGATCCCACGATGGTGTTTACGTCGACCATCTCGCGAATCCGTGTCATCGTTGTTTCCATCAGCTGTCCCAGTGGTGTTTTTTCCATTGTTCTTTCCCTTTCGTAACATTAGGTAGTGTATCAGCGCGCTAAACGCTATCCCGGAAAGCGCCCCGATTCGAAACGTGAACTTGCCATAAAAATCCACATCGCTCTTCATCGTAGCGAATGCGGGCAGAACCACAATCCTGGAGTCCTTGATCTTTACGAAGTCGCTTAACAGCGGTATCATCGAGCCGATAAGCTCCGTCAGTACGCCGCAGCTCATCGCAACGACGCGAGCGTCGGGTCCCCCGACGTTTATCGAGAGATTAAACTTGTCGACGGTAAGCTTACCGCTTAGTTTGTACAAAATATCAAAAATTATGTCACATACTTTGTCAAACGCCGGGATATCAAAGCGTTGACGAGGCTTCGATGCCGGTTTTGGGGTTCTCGATACTTTGCCGTCGCTGTTGCCGAACAACCGCTTCAGCGATATGGGATAACCCGCGATTGTTGCCGCGAAGTACATCTCGCCGTCATCGGTCTTCGCAATCAGCCCGACGCGTATGAACGTCGCCGCGTATATCGCCGCCGCTATCGATACTAATACTATGAGTAAACCTGACATGGTATGACGCTCCACATTCCGACAGGCGGGCAATGTGACCGCACTGTACAAATATCGTACGAACCGCCGCTACTCGACCGTAACGGTCTTCGCGAGGTTACGCGGCTGATCTATGTCGCAGCCCTTCGCCAACGCGACGTAGTACGCAAACAGCTGTAATGGTATCGCGCTTAACAGCGGTGTCAGCATCTCATGGACGTCAGGGATCGCCACGACCCGGTTCGCGACTTGCTCCGGATCCGCTCGGCATCGCTCTTGCGTTATGCAAAGTACGTCGCCGCCTCTTGCCTTGACCTCCGCGATGTTGCTCTCAAGCTTATCGAATAGCGCCATGTGAGCCGCGACCGCGATAACGAGAGTCCCCTCCTCGATCAGTGAGATCGTGCCGTGCTTTAGCTCGCCCGCCGCGTACGTCTCCGCGTGAATGTACGAGATCTCCTTAAGCTTCAGCGATGCCTCCAGCGAGGCGGCGTAGTCGAGGTTCCTGCCGATGTAGAAGATTGAGCTCTGGTTGAAGTACAGCGTTGCCAGGTACTGCATCGTCTCCGCAGTGGCGTCGAGCGTTTTTTGCATCGTCTCCGGCATACGCTGAAGCTCCGCAAGGATTGCAGCATTGCTCTCACGCTCAAGCGTGCCGCGCTGATCTGCGGCGGTAAGCGTGAGCAGTGCGAGTGCGGCGAGCTGAGCCGTGTACGCCTTCGTTGACGCGACCGCGATTTCCGGGCCCGCGTTGATATACAGCGTCCGATCGCTCGACCGCGTTATCGTGGAGCCGCGTACGTTGACGACGGCGAGAGTTCGCGCTCCAAGCCGCTTCGCTTCACCAAGCGCGGCGTACGTGTCGGCAGTCTCGCCGCTTTGGCTGATCACAATCGCGAGCGTCTTATCATCGACGATCGGGTGAGCATAGCGGAACTCCGACGCCAGAATCGCTTCCGTCGGGATTCGTGCGTAACGCTCCAGCCAGTACTTCGCGGCGATTCCGGAGTGGTACGCGGTTCCGCACGCCAGTATCACGATCTTCTCAACGTCTTTGAAATAGTCCGCGCCGATGTCCGCGTCGGTCAAGTCAACAGCTCCGCCTTTAATTCTAGCCAGAACTGTATCGGCACAAACCTTCGGCTGCTCGTAAATTTCCTTCAGCATGAAGTGCGCATAGCCGCCCTTCTGCGCGGCGTCGGCGTCCCAATCGATATGCGCCATGGGTTTCACCACGGGTTCGCCATACGCGTCGTAGAACTTCACAGAGTTCGGCGACAGCACCGCGATCTCGCCGTCGTCGAGGTAGTACACATCACGCGTGTACTTCAATACGGCGGTAACGTCACTTGCGATGAACGCCTCACCGTCGGCTATCGCAGCGATTAGAGGGCTGCACATGCGCACCCCGATTATGGTTCCGGGATCGTCGGCGGAGACGATGCCAAGCGCGTAGGAGCCTTCAAGCACTTGCGTTGCCTCGCGCACCGCCTCCAGCAGATTGCCCTTGTAATAGAAGTCGATCAGGTGCGCGATGGTCTCGCTGTCCGTATCGGAGGCGAACTTTACGCCTTGCGCGGTAAGAAACGCCTTGAGCTTCCGAAAGTTCTCGATGATACCGTTATGCACGACGGCGAACTTTCCGGAGGCGCTTTCGTGCGGGTGAGCGTTCACGTCGTTTGGGTCGCCCTGAGTCGCCCAACGCGTGTGCCCGATTCCGCAGACTCCGGGCAACGCGGTACCCTGCGATGTAAGCTCCTGTAAGTTGGCAAGCTTACCCCGGGCTTTGACCGTCGTCAGACCCGCGTCGGAGCTTATGCACAATCCCGCGCTGTCATAACCGCGGTATTCCAATCGGCTAAGCCCGTAAAGCAGAATCGGTGCCGCCTGATTCCCGCCTGTATAGCCTACTATTCCGCACATTGTTCGTTCCTCCGGATTACTTAAGACAAATTTGGCGCATACGCCATATTTTATCTTTCGTATAATCTGCCAACATATTGTATACCCTAATGTAAGAAAAATCAAGAAAAATTTTCGGAGTTGATAGTCTTGGCGATAATATTGGT
>JAITGH010000084.1 GCA_031280855.1 Oscillospiraceae bacterium
TTAGGTTATAGTTGACATAACACTGTTTCTGTGTATCGCACTAACTTCATCAGAGTCAGTAATTTCAAGCATCCGATATCGTATGCTAGGGTATCGATACCTTATGTCAACCTACTTTCACCATATTATCGGAAGAACCCGCATTCTATTTTACCAGTTACAAGTCTGACTACACGCGAGATAGCCGCAAGAGAGGGCGTTTCGCAGCGTTCAGTTATGGACGGCGTCGGGTACGCAAAAAAGAAAATCGCAAAATATTCGAAAATCTGAGAACCCGTTCAGGATCTTATGAGGAGAAGGCGGACAATGGCAAGTTTAGCCGATTGCAAATAATTGTGCAGGTTGCGCTCGCAGTTTTTCCGGAGTTCGCGGCACTTGTCGAGCCAAGCGAAAGTTTCACCGACTTTCCGGATATTGGCAGGTCACGAGCTATGCGCTCGCGGAACCCGTGGAAATGCGTACTCTCCTCGCCGCAGTACGGGCATACCGCGCTCCGGCTACGCGACTGCAGCTCGAACTCGTACCCTCGCGAGTCGTCCCGCGTCAGCGTCACCTGATAGTTGCTCGGGAACAGCTGCGTTGTCAGCTCGTCCATTTGAGATGCCTCCGATCATTCGACTTCTCTTGGATTATACCACAATATGGCTGTGATGTCAACCATGTTTCGCCTTATTTTCGGAAGAACCCATTCTCAATTGCCGGTAACAAACTACCGGATAAACTTGCGCCGAAAAAAATTTCAAAAAAGTACTTGACAAACGCTTGAAAGTGTGGTATAATAGTATTCGTTGTTTGATGAACGCGCACCCGTAGCTCAGCTGGATAGAGTGTCTGGCTACGAACCAGAAGGTCGGGGGTTCGAATCCCTCCGGGTGTGCCAATTCTATGTCAACGCGCCGGGAAGTTATCCGGAGTACATTCGTCTGCGGGGGAACTCGGGTGACCTTATGGCATCCGAGTTCTCGGTCTTGTACGACTTGCGGGCGCGGAGGTCAAGGGCTTCGCCCTTGGAAGCACACGGGATACGCACGCCTGAACATGCGGGCAGAGACGAGGACGCCGCGCTGATCGTCGACCGCCATCAGGGCGGGAGATGAGCAGCCCTCATCGGCGGAGGTCAAGGGCTTCGCCCTTGGGATTGAGAGTATGAAACTACGTCGCCGCTTCGGCGTTACGCTGATAGCAATAGTCGCGGCTCTGCCGCTGATCGCGTACGCGGTCGAACAACTTGTACCTTTAAGTTATATCGCTTCGACGTTCGCGCCGGAGCTTCACGCGGAGCAATCCGCGCTGATCGTCGCGAGAATCGAAGAGTTCAGCAAGAAGATTGCCGCTCGCGCCGACTCCGCTCGAGCGGAGTCCGTGAATCGCGAGGTTACGGCGTTTACTGCGGGCGGATCCGTCGTGCTTCCGGAACTGGCGGAGTTCGTCATAGTTCGCGGCGACGTCTCGATCCGCGTGACTTCCGGAACGGTGGTCAACCTTACGACCGGCGCGGCGATAGCCGGAGACGCGCTCGCGCACGTTGCGAACCGCTACCTCACCGTTGAAGCGTCGGGCGTTGAGCTTCTCGTGTACTCCGCGAGTGCGGAGATCATGCTGCCGCATGGCGCTAAGCTTACGGCAAGCGGAACGATCCCGAGTGACCGCATATTCCTCGACGTACCGGAGACCCACTGGGCGAGCGCGTACGTCGCCGCAGCGTATGAGCGCGGCATTGTCAACGGAGTCGGCGGCTACAAGTTCGACCCGGACGGCGCGGTCACTCGAGCGGCGTTCGTAACGATGCTGGGACGGCTTGCCAACGCGCCCGTTGACGGCTTGAGCCGCTTTTCAGACGTCGCGGCGGACGCGTGGTACGCGCCCTACGTAGCGTGGGCGGCGGAGAACGGCATAGTGAACGGTACCGCGCCCGATTCTTTCAGCCCGGACGCCGAGATTACTCGAGAGCAAATCACCGCGCTGCTCTACCGTTACGCGGGCTCGCCGGCGACGGAGTCAGCGAGCGAATTCACCGACGCGGAGAGTATAAGCGATTACGCGGTTGACGCGGTCGAGTGGGCGCAAGCCTCCGGGCTAATCGCGGGTTACGAGGACGGCAGCTTCGCGCCAAAGCAAGGCGCCTCCCGCGCCGAGGTCGCCGCGATTATCACGCGACTTATCGAGTAGCTGCTGATTTACCTGGCTTTTGCATACTTTACATAGTTAAGAGGTATGACCATGAAACGACTGATGGCGGTTTTGCCGGTTCTGATCGCGGTGCTGGGCTCATGTGTTGCTGCGGACGCCGCGCCGACGGCTGACGTTGCGGAACCGACTGACACCGCGTTCGAGACTCCGGCGGCTACTCCGACGGCTGACGCGGCTAAGCACTTCTATGCGGACTCGCTGGCGGAGCTGTTCGACGGCATTGAGAAGTCCGGCGAACTCGGGTATATCTACCGCACTGCGGTAATGCGCGACCTCGACGGAGACGGCGAGCTTGAAGTCGCCGCGGTGTGCAATGTTGGCAAGGGCGGGTTTCTCGACCCGATTCAGGTTGTCGTGTTCGATTACGAGGGCGGCAAGCGTCTTACCGCGTTGTTTGAGTCTAACGCCATTAACGTTCCGACTGTGCTGTTGTCGGACTCGAGACTGATTTTCTCGGACGGTCAGAGCTATTTATATAGCGATATTGCGCTTACGTACTCAAACGGCGGTTTCAGCGAGGATATCTTGCGCAATGAATCCTACGCGACTGAAGGCGAGGATGAGAACGGCGATCCGATCTGGACGACCGACGTTTACCGGAACGGGAACCCGATCGACCGCGCCGAGTTCGACGCGCTGCGAGCCGAGTACTTACTAGACAACGAACTGCTTTACTGCCTGTCGCCGGGAACTGATCCCGCCGAGATGTACGGTAACTTCATCGATATCATTGACCCGCCGGAGATCGCGGTGCATGAGTTGCTGCCGGACGAAACCGACGCGATTCTCGCTTTAACGGCGGACAGCGACATCGGCGCGATCTCTGCCGTGCCATCTGCGGCGAAGTGATTATGAACTTCGCTTCCGGTCTGAGATTGGGGACGCTAATCCGAGGTCAGCTACAATTACAACGGAGGTACATATGGACGAAATCGCTTTGGGAATAGCGCGGCGGCTTGCGGGACTGCGTGACGCGTGCGGCTACTCCGCCGAGCAGCTGGCGGACGAGCTTGGAGTCGACCGGGAGGTTTACGCGGGTTACGAGTCCGACGGCGAGAATATCCCGATCAGTATGCTGTTTCGAATCGCGAACAAGTTCGGCGTAGACTTCAACGAGATCCTGACGGGTGACGAGGCGAAGCTGCGCTCTATCCACGTCGTGCGTAAGGGCTCCGGCAGGATCATCGAGCGGTACGAGGGCTACAGCTACCGCGACCTTGCGTTCCGCTATACGCAGAAGATCATGCAGCCGCTGTTGGTGAGCTTATCGCCGGAGGACTCGCACGCCGCGACTGTGACGCATTCGGGGCAGGAGTTCAACTATGTGCTCAGCGGAATCGTAGTCCTGACATGCGGTGAGCGCGAGTACGAACTTCACGAGGGCGACAGCGCGTACTTCAACGCGACGCTTCCGCACGGTCAGCGCTGCGGCGGGGACTCGCCCGCGACCTTCCTCACGATGATCGCGGAATAACGCACATAATACCGGGAGAATTAGTATGCTATCACGATATTTGCCGCGTGTAGAGTTCGACTCTTACCGCGATTTCAAAGAGAACTTCAAGATAGACGTGCCGGAGAACTTCAACTTCGGGTTCGACATCGTTGACGAGTGGGCGGAGTTGGAACCGGAGAAGCCCGCGCTCGTCTGGTGCAACGATCACGGAGCGGAGCGCAGGTTCACCTTCCGCGACATCAGCAGACTCAGCAATCGGTGCGCGAATTACCTCGCGTCGCTCGGCGTGAAGCAGGGCGACATGGTGATGCTGATCCTGCGGCGGCGGTGGGAATACTGGGTGTGCGCGACCGCGCTTCACAAGATGGGCGCGATCGTGATCCCCGGCTCGCTCCAGATGACGAAGAAAGACATAGTTTACCGGGCGGAGAACGCGGGCGTGAAGACGATGATCTGCGTGGACGACGACTTCGTCGTGGAGCAGACGGAACTTGCTCGAGGCGAGACGTCCTCGTTGGAGCGTTTACTTCTCGTCGGCAGTCTCGGCGAGGCTCCGCGCCCGCGTGACGGGTGGTTCGACCTTAACGCCGCGCTGGAGGATCAATCGATCCCTGACGTGTGGAGCGGTGGACGCGTTACGCGTAACGAGGACGTCATGCTAATCTACTTTACCTCCGGTACGACGAAGATGCCTAAGATGGTGATGCACAACTTCATGCACCCGCTGGGGCACATCATCACGGCGAAGTACTGGCAGCACGTGGAAGAGAACCGTCTGCACATGAGCGTCGCGGACAGCGCGTGGGCGAAGTTCGGCTGGGGCAAGATCTACGGGCAGTGGATTTGCGGTGCGACGATCTTCGGCTACGATATGGACAAGTTCACCGCGCCGAAGCTGCTTGCGATGTTGGAGAAGTACCGCGTCACGACGTTCTGCGCACCTCCGACGATGTACCGCTTCATGCTTCAAGAGGACTTGCGCAAGTACGACCTCAGCGCGATCCATCACTGCGCGACGGCGGGCGAGCCGCTGAACCCGGAGGTCGTGAAGCAGTGGCAATCGCTGACGGGGCACCTGATCTACGAGGGGTTCGGGCAGTCGGAGGGTCAGATCCTGATCGCGAACTTCGGCTGGGACGAGATTCGCCCCGGCTCATGCGGGAAGCCGTCGCCGATCTGCAACGCAGTCGTTCTCACGGACGAGGGCGCAGAGACGGAGGACGGCGAAGAGGGCAGTATCTGCGTGCCCGCGACCGCGCCCGTCGGGCTGTTCGTCGGCTACTACGGCGATGAGGAGGCGACGAACGACGCGCTGGGCGGCGACTACTACAACTTGCGCGATAACGCGTGGCGCGACAGCGACGGCTACATCAACTTCATCGGGCGCAGTGACGATATGATCAAAAGCTCCGGCTACCGCATCGGACCGTTCGAGGTCGAGAGTGCGCTGATCGAGCACCCCGCCGTCGTCGAGTGCGCGATTACGGGCGTTCCCGATCCGCTTCGCGGCGCGGTCGTCAAGGCGACCGTGGTGCTCGCGAACGGGTACGCAGGCTCCGATGAGCTTGTTACCGAGCTTCAAAACCACGTCAAGCGCGTCACCGCGCCGTACAAGTATCCGCGTATCATCGAGTTCGTGCCGGAGCTTCCCAAGACGCTCGGCGGTAAGATCAAACGCGCCGAGATCCGCAAGTCCGACGCGTAACACTATATGGAGGTGTAGAGTATGGAGTATTACGAGTACAACGTAACGACGCCCGTAGTCTTCGGGCGCGGAGCTATCCGCATGTTGGGTGGGCGCGTCGCATCGCTTGGCTGTAAGAAGGCGTTGTGCGTGTTCGACAAGAATCTGGAATCGAGCGGAACTCTTGACAAGGCGTTCGAGAGCCTGCGGAATGCGGGGGTCGAGTACGCGGCGTTCAACGGTGTAACCTCGGATCCGACTGACGCGGTGGTTGACGCAGCGGCAGCGGCGGCTCGGGAGTCCGGCGCGGATATGCTCATCGGGATCGGAGGCGGCAGCAGCATGGACACCGCGAAAGCCGCCGCGATCGCGCTCGAGACCGGTAAACGTGCGAGCGAGTTTATCCTGCACCAACCGATCACGATTAAGATCTCGACTCCGGTCGTGCTTGTGCCTACGACTGCGGGAACGGGCAGCGAGGTCACCGCCGTCGCGATCGTCTCTCGCCCGGAGCTTAACGCGAAGTGGAGCGTCTTCACGAACACCGCGTTCGCGCTGCTTGACCCGGAGCTTACGCTGTCGCTGCCCGGTGAGGTCACCGCAAACACGGGGCTTGACGCGCTCGCGCACGCCGCCGAAGCGATGACGACCGTCATGCACAACGTGCACAGCGACCTGTTCGGAGCCGCCGCGATTCGCAAGATTG
>JAITGH010000024.1 GCA_031280855.1 Oscillospiraceae bacterium
GGAGAATCGCACCGCGCCGGAGTCCGGCTTCTCACGATTGACGAGTATGTTCAGCAGCGTAGTTTTGCCCGTGCCGTTATCGCCGATTAGCGCGACGCGCTCGCCGCCCTTGAGGTTAAGCTCGACCGCGTCGAACAACGTGCGGGCGTCGAAGCTTTTGCCAAGCCCGTACGCGATCATTAAGTCGTCGGAGCGCATCTCGCGCGAGTTAAACGCCGCTTTCAGCGACGACTCCTTACGCGGCTTCTCAATCGTGCGCATACGCTCCGCTCGCTTCATCATCGAGCGTGCGCGGATTACCAGCTTCTCATTCTGCCCGGCGGCGAAGCTTTTCATGCGGATCGCGCTGTCCATGATGCGTTTGTACTCTTTCCCCTGACGTTCGAACCGCGCCAGCGTTTCCTCGTACTTGCGCTGTTTCTCCTCCGCGAAGAAGCTGTAGTTGCCGGAATAGAGTTCCGCCTTGCCCTCGACCAGCTCGACGACTCGCGTTACGACGGAGTCGAGGAAATAGCGGTCGTGCGATATGACCAGCAGCGTGAGCCCGCTTTTGACGAGGTAATCCTCCAGCCACGCGGCGGCTCGCATATCGAGATGGTTCGTCGGCTCGTCGAGTAACAGTATGTCGCAATCCTCGAGCAATAGCCTTGCGAGGTTAACGCGAGTCTTCTCACCGCCCGACAGCGTGGAGAACAGGCTGTCGCGAAGGCTTTGCGGGATGTTCAGGCCGTTCGCGGCGATGTCGCGCTTGTAGTCGAGGTTATACGCGTCAAGCCGTTCGACTTCGCGCACGGTGGAGTCGTATTCGCGAATCCGCTCCGGCGCGTCGAGCTGATTGGACAGCGCGTCGAGACGCTCCAACAGCCGCAAATGCGGCTGTTGAGCGCGTTTCAGCACGTCCTCAACGGTGAACTCTGCGGGGTAGTCCGCGATTTGCTCCAGCAGTCCGACCTTGTGCCCGGAGGCGGTAATCGCGTCGCCGCTGTCGCAATCGTACTCCTCGGAGATTACGCGGAACAGCGTCGTCTTACCCGCGCCGTTCTTTCCAAGCAGTCCGACGCGCTCGCCGCTGTTCACGTCGAACGTCACTCCGTCCAGGATGTTCTTATCTTTCTCGAACGCCTTAACGACGCTCCGCAGTGAAATCTCAATCATAACAGTAGCCGCAAGTCAGCGGCGATTCCGGCGGTCTGAGCGAATCGTAACGAACGCGATGCACACTACCCCGAAGATCAGCAAAGCGTCGCCGACGTCCTGACGCGCCGTGCGTTCGCCGTTGAGGAACGTGACCACAATCAGGGCGATCGCGACCATCGCCATGAACGCGGCGGGATAGTTGCGCTTGCGCTTCATTGGCGTCTCCTAAATTCGGGATTCAGCCGCCAGAGCCTATTTAGCAACTTCGCGTGCTGTAGATTTTGAAAGCAAATTTGCTCAAAAGATGCAGTGCGTCGAAGTTGCTAAACAGGCTCTTAGCTGATCTGAGCTGGAAGCCCGTAGCTCTTGAATAGCTCGAGCGTCTCCTCCATGAACTCACGCGATGGCGGCGAGACGTTCATGCGGTACTTCAGCCCGAGCCGCCGGTACTTCGTCTGACCCATCTTGTGGAACGGCAACAGCTGCACCACGTCGATCGCGTCCTTGATGGTAACGCAGAACTCCGCCGTCGCCTTGCGGTTCTCCATGCTGTCGTTGAGGTGCGGGATCAGCGGGAATCGGATCTGGAACCTTGCTCCGGCATTGGCGAGCGCGAGCGCGTTCGCCTTGATTTGCTCGTTCGGGACTCCGACGAGCCGCTTGCTGCGCTCCGAGTCCATGTGCTTGAGGTCGAACAGGAATAGGTCGACGTACGGCAGGATCTCAAGGTAGTGCTCCGTCGGGGCGAAGCCGGTGGTGTCAAGCGCGACATCGAAGCCCTCCGACTTGCACGCCATCGCGATCGCCTTGCAGAACTCGAACTGGCTCATCGGCTCGCCGCCGGAGATCGTGACGCCGCCTCCGGACTTCTCATAGTAGCGTTTGTCTTGCCGCACCTTGAGCATAACGTCCTCGACGGAGACGTGCTGAAGCGTGTTGTACAAGCCTTTACTGGGACACGCTTTCGCGCACTCCAGGCATACGGTACATTTTTCGCGGTCAACGATGGGGTAGATGATATCGTCGCCCTTGAGGTTCCGGGTGACCTCGCCCTTGCGGATCGCGCCGAACTTGCACGCCTCGAGACAGAGCCCGCAGACTTCCGTGCCGATGCACTTGATCTCCATCCATGCGAGGTCAGGAGTAAACGGCTGGGACTCCGGGCTATGACACCATACGCACGTCAAGGGACAGCCCTTGAGATACACGTCGGTGCGGATCCCCGGACCGTCGTGCAGTGAGAACTTCTGTATGTCGTAAATGTTACCCTCTATCTGGTACATGGCAATACTCTCCATTACGCGTGGAATACGCTTGACAATGTGTCGAGACGCATGGGGAACGTCTGACAATGTGTTGAGACGCAGGGGGGAGGGGGACGCATGGGGATACGCTTGACAATGTGTTGAGACGCGGGGGAGGGGGACGCATGGGGATACGCTTGACAATGTGTTGAGACGCGGGGGAGGGGGACGCAAACTTTTTGAAAAAAGTTTGACAAAAACTTTTTATATTAGCCTCTGCCACCCATGGAGGGAAACTCTCGCGCCCTTATGGCGCTCGAGTTTCGGCGGTGTGGGCTAATCGAGTCCGGCGTCACTCCGGGCTCCGAGCTTGTCGGTCGCAGGGGCTAATGTGGATCCGGCGTCACGCCGGTTACGTGGGCATTATACCACGGAAGAACAGCGCGATGCACCCTTGACCGGTGTGGCAGCCGATAGTCGGCCCGATGTGGTTGAAGATGATCTCCTTGATCTCCGGGAATCTTTGCCTGATGCCATCTGCGAGTTCATTCGCACGTTCGCGGGCGTGAGCGTGGCTGATCATGATCGTCTGATCTGCGGCGTTGCGGATGGTCTCGCCCATATACTCGAGCATTGTCTTGAGCGCGTTCTTGATCCCGCGAGCCTTAGAGTACGCGGCGAGCTTGCCCTCGCGGTCGACTTTCAGGATCGGCTTGATGTTCAGCAATGAACCGACGAGCGCGACGGATGAGCTGATGCGACCGCCGCGTTTCAAATAGCTGAGCTCGTCGACGAAGAACCAGTGGCAGATCTCGCGCTTCGTCTTCTCGGCGAAGTCGCGGACTTCCTCGATTGTCGCGCCCTTCGCTTTCTCGAGCGCGGCGTAGTAGACAAGCAGACCCTCGCCCATCGACGCGCAGAGCGTATCCACGACGCAGAGCTTCCTGTCCGGGTACTTCTTGCGGAGTTCCTCGACCGCCATAACGGAGCTGCTGAACGTTGCGCTCAGACCTGATGAGAACGCGAGGTAGAGTATATCGCGTCCGGCGATGAGGAGCGGCTCCATACGCTCGATAAACTGAGCCGCGTTGATTGCGGCGGTGCTGGCCGATGAGCTTGCCGCCAGCAGCTCGTAGAAGCGGTCAAAAGTGATGACTTTCTCGTCGATGTTTGCCTCGTATACTTTGTCGTCTACCGTAATACTGAGCGGCACGCTTACGAGCCCATAGCGTTCCGCGATCTCGTTCGGCAGATCGCAGCACGAGTCGGTCATTATCACATAGTCGTTCATGGTGTTACCTCCGGATTGCTTTTCTATTTGCGCGGTCACTATCATTATACTACAAGAGCGCAGAGTTTGACCTTCGCCGCGCTTGGCGGTTTTGGGATCGCCCTTACGGCACTTCGAAACCGAGCAACGTCCGAGTCCCAGTCTCCTCACGCCTGAACCCTGACTGTTCCTATTATACCACATAAGGCTTCAAAAGTCAAGACATTTTCGCTTGACGGAGTGTAAATTATCTGTTAAGATGGGAGTATGAGATACTCGTTTTGTCCGATATGCGGGTCACAGATCCGCTCGAGGCTTGTTTATGACGGTGGCGCGTACAAGCTTCGGAAGATATGCCCGGAGCACGGGCGATTCTCCGCCGTGGTATGGCGCAGTGCGGAGGGCGAGCTTCCGCGCTATTCGGCTCCGCGAGAGACCGCGCCTCCGCCGTGCGCGTCCGAGTGCGGATTGTGCGAGCGTCACCTGCAATCGACGTGCTGCGTGCTGGTGGAGGTTACGCCGCGCTGCGATCTGCGGTGCCCGGTATGCTTCGCGAACTCCGGCGGTGCAGGGCTTGGCGAGCGAGAGCGCACTGTGGCGGAGTGGTACGACGTGTTCCGCAAGCTTGTCGACGACGGGCGCACGTTCTTGCAGTTGTCCGGCGGTGAGCCTACCGTACGCGACGATCTTCCGGAGATTGTCGCCGCCGCCGTCCGTGCGGGGTGCGAGAACGTTCAGCTGAACTCGAACGGAGTGCGGCTCGGGCGCGATCCCGAGTTTACCCGCAAGCTTGCGGACTCCGGGCTTAGCTTCGTGTTCATGCAGTTTGACGGAGTGACGGACGACGCGTACGTCACGCTTCGCGGGCGAGCGTTACTGCGCGAGAAGCTCGACGCGATCGAGCAGTGCGATCGGGCGAACCTCGGCGTGACGCTCGTGCCGACGGTCGTGCCCGGAGTGAACGACGGGCAGCTTGGCGAGATCCTGAAGTTCGGGTTCAACCGAAGCCCGGCGGTTCGAGGCGTGCACTTTCAGCCGATCTCTTATTTCGGGCGGTATCCGTCGAAGCCGCGAGACAGTGAGCGCATTACCCTGCCGGAGATTATCGCGGGGTTGGAGGCTCAAACGCACGGGCTTGTGAAGCGCGGCGACTTCTCCCACTCGACGTGCGACCACCCGCGCTGCGGGTTCCACGGCGATTTCGTGGTGATGCCGGATCGCATCGTCGCTCTGACGCGGCGCGAGTCAGTCAGCGAGAGCTGCTGCTCGCCGAAGAACGGAGCGATAAGCGACGAGGCGCTGCGGAACCGCAAGTTCGTCTCGCGCCGCTGGAAGCGTGAGAGTCTCGACGCTTCGGGTCACGCCGAGGTCTCCGGCGACGGATTCGACGCGTTCTTGCACGCCGTCAAGCGCAACGGCTTTACGGTTACCGGGATGGCGTTTCAGGATCGCATGACTTTGGAGGTCGAGCGTCTGCGGCGATGCTCGTTGCACGTCTGCGAGCCTGACAGCGGGCGCATTGTGCCGTTCTGCGCGTACTACAATGGGCTAGCGCGTCAGCAGTCCCAGGCATAGCTCGAACGGGACTCCGTAGCGCGGCTCTCCGCCGCTCATCAGTTGCAGCTTGATGCACTCGAGCGTGAAGTCTGCGGCTTTCGCCGCCGCTTCGTGTAAGCGCAACCCTCGCCCGAGGTACGCGAGTAACACGCTTGCGTAGACGTCGCCCGTGCCGTGGAAATAGCCGTCGACGCGCTCCGTGAAGTAGTACTCGACCGCGCCGCCGTCGAGGGTCGCGACGCCGATCTTGCCCGGCTCGAAGCTTACTCCCGTGAGCACCGCGCTATTCGCGCCCAGTCCGCGCAACCGCGTCAGCACGCCCTCAATGTAGCCGGAGTCATAGCCCTCGCCGATGTACGGCTCGTTCAGCATGAACGCGGCCTCCGTAAGGTTCGGGACGACGACGTCGGACTTCGCGCACAGTCTCGCCATGCTTGCGGCGAACTCCGGTGTGAAGCCGGTGTAAAGCGCTCCGTTGTCGCCCATTACGGGGTCGATCAGTATGATCCCGCCGTCGAGCTTGAAACGGTCGAAGAGGCTTGATACAAGCTCGAGCTGCTCGAACGATCCGAGATAGCCCGTGTATAGCGCGTCGAACTTTAGCCCGAGCGACTCCCAGTGCTCGGCAATCGGCGCGATGTCGGAAGTCAGGTCGCGGTACGTGTAGCCCGTGAATCCTCCCGTGTGAGTCGACAGAATGGCGGTCGGCAGGATCGAGGTCTCCAGCCCCGCCGCCGACAGAATCGGCAACGCTACGGTAAGACTACAGCGTCCTACGCATGAGACGTCTTGAATCGTGAGTACGCGCTTCTGGTTGAGTCGGTTTGCGAGCATATGCGGCTCCTTATAATCTAGTAGTTATAGCATTATAGCATGTGTTCACGCCCTTGTCAAGAGATTAACTCCTCCGTTTGGAACGGAGGTATTTTTTTGTCCGGCGCGTCATAGAGTGAGTTATGTTCGATGATGTGTTAAACCGACTGCCGGAACGGGACAGGCAACGCGCCGAGGAGATTCGAGTCCGCAAGTCACGCGGGGTCAGCGTAACGCTGGACGATGGCGAGATCCGCTCCGTGCCCGGGTGTGCGCTGACGATTCGCGACGTGCTTGCGAGAGCGACGTTGAACTCGCTGCACTCGGCGCAGGAGAGCTTGCGGCACGGCTATGTGACGGCGCCGGGAGGGCACCGCGTCGGAGTGTGCGGCTCCGCCGCCGTGAAAGACGGCGAGCTGACCGCGTGGCGAGAGATCGCCTCCGTCAATATCCGGCTGTGCAAGGAAGTGCGAAGCGTCGCGGAGCGTGCGGAACTCAAGCCTACGAACTTCGGGGAGGATCGCCGACCGCGCTCTACGCTGATAATCTCGCCGCCGGGCGCGGGTAAGACGACGCTGCTGCGCGACTTGATCCGCGTAATCTCTGAGCGCGGGTTTCGAGTCGGCGCCGCTGACGAGCGCGGCGAGCTAGCCGCAATGCGCGACGGCGTGCCGCAGCTCGACGTCGGCTCCAATACGGACGTGCTGGAGGGTCTGCCGAGAATCGACGCGGTTATGCTGCTGCTGCGCTCGATGTCACCGCAAGTAATCGCGACGGACGAGGTAACCGCAGGCTCTGACTTCGACGCGCTTCGTCAAGCGGCGAACTGCGGCGTGAAGCTGCTGGCGACCTCGCACCGCGACGACTCCGACACGTCGCTGTTCGAGCGCGTCGTCAGAATCTCGGTACGCGGCGGCAGACGCGTCTATGACGTTACTACTCTACATTAGGAGAATTGCCATGGTCAAGTACATCGGTGCAGCTCTGGTTATCGGGTGCTGCGGATTCCTCGGCGCAAGCTATGCCGCTGAATTGAAGCGGCAGATCCGCACATTGCGCGAGTTCGTCAACGCGTTGCCGGAGCTTCGGCGCGAGGTCTGCGAACTGCTTAC
>JAITGH010000063.1 GCA_031280855.1 Oscillospiraceae bacterium
GCGTTTGCGCAACCGCGCTCTCAATCGCGCTTAGCGTTACGCCGCGTCGGCAGCCGATTCCAAGCGTGACGATTCGCGGGATCAGCCGCAAGCCGTCGGTCTGCGCGTCGGACGCATGGAACGAGATGTACGCGTCCGCGCCGCCCGTGTTAAGCAGTCGCGCCGATACGCGCTTGACGCGTTCGAGATTCGCGATTGCGAATCCGTTGCGCTGCGCCCATACGTCGACCGCCGCGACTCCCGCAATGTCAGTCGCAGTAGTGACCACGGGCATCGCGTTAAGTTTGGTGGCAAGCGTTGCGGTGAGCGCGTTCGCGCCTCCCAGATGTCCGGATAGCAAGGCGATCGCGAACGTGCCTAACTCGTCGACGACGACTACGGCGGGGTCGGAGGCTTTGCAGTGAACGTGAGGCGCGATCGCCCGAACCGCAATCCCGCATGAGCCGATGAAAACCAGCGCGTCGCAAGCGTTGAAGTGCAGCGCAGTCCAGTCGGCAAGCCCGCCGTCGGGGCAACGCGTAGTGGGAAGCTCCAGCGTCGCGCCAAGCTCCGCTCCGCGCTCACTGAACGCGATCGCCGCGATCTTCAACTTTGAGCGCCCTCGCGGAACGCCGTCGTGAATGCGGGGTCATAGAGCTTGGAAAGCTCGTAATCGTCGCCGAGGAATCCTCCGACGCAGATGAGCGCGTGATTGCTGATCCCGGCGTCTGACGCGGCGGAATGCAGCGTACCGACGGTACAGCGCACGATTCGCTGATCGCTCCACGTGGCTTTGTAGACGATCGCGGCGGGCGTGTCTTCGCGATAGCCGCCCTCGAGCAGCTCCGATTGCAGGCGAGCGGTCATGCCCGCGCTAAGGAAGATAACCATAGTCGCACCGTGAGCGGCGAGGCCGCGAATGCTCTCGCCGTCCGGCACCGGCGTACGACCCGCAATGCGAGTGATGATGACGCTTTGGCTGACGTTCGGAAGCGTGTACTCGGTTTTAAGCGCGGCCGCCGCGCCGCTGAAACTGCTTACACCCGGACATACGTCGTACTGAATGCCGAGCGCGTTCAGACGATCCATTTGCTCGCGAATCGCTCCGTACAGCGACGGGTCGCCGGTATGCAGACGTACGATGTCGCCGCGGCAGTCCGCGATTACCGCGATCACTTCATCAAGCGTCATGTTCGCGCTGTTGAAGACTCGGCAGTCGGGCTTCACGTAGTCAAGAAGCTCCGCGCTTACCAGTGAACCCGTATAGATCAGCGTATCGGCGCGCTTTAGCAGCTCCGCGCCGCGAATTGTGATTAAGTCGACCGCTCCGGGACCTGCTCCGACAAAGTGTACCATGTGTTATCTCCGATCCGCGTTAAGAATTTCCAGCAGCTGTTCCGCGTTTTCGCTCCGGTAGAGTATCGTATTGCCGACGTTGGTGAAGCACACGCAGCCCACGTTCACCGACTCCGGGACTCGCCGCCGTAAGTTTGCGTCAATGCGGGTTCCGAGTGCGCGCATCGTAGGCTCGAGGATACCGCGCTCACGCAGAACGTCGACGGCGGCGTCGCTCATCACGCACTCCATCACGCGGGTTAGGAGTTCAAGATCGGCGCCGACCTCGAGCGCACACGCGGCAAGCGTCTCCATGCGGCCGTCGCCATAGCTGTAGTGCGTATTGAACGCGCCAATTCCAAGTTTCACAAGTTTCCCGATATGCCCTACGAGCAATACGTTGCGGAATCCGCACTCTGCCGCCGCGTCGAGAGTATCGCCGATGAAGTCGGCGCTGCGCACGTGGCCGCGCATGGGCAGCCTGAGCGTCTCCCGAGCGAATGTCTCACCGTAGTTGCCGGGCGTGATGAGCAAATCGCGCAGACCCTCCGCCGCAAGCTGAGCGATCTCTACGCGAATGCTGTCGGCGAGTGCGCGAGTGCTCATCGGCTCGACAATACCGCCGGTGCCGAGGATCGAGATTCCGCCGAGAATGCCGAGTCGCGGGTTGAACGTGCGTTTGGCAAGCTCCTCGCCATTGGGGACACTGATGACGACGCTGAATCCGCCGCCGTAGGCGTGACGCTTCGCGGCTTTGTGCAAGCTATCGGCGATCATGCGGCGCGGAGTGCTGTTAATCGCGGCAGCTCCGACGGGCTGATCCAGCCCGGGCTTCGTGACTCGCCCGACTCCCGCGCCGCCGTCTATCGTAATGCCCGGTTCCTTTACAAGGGTTACGGTCGAGTAGATCAGACTTCCGTGAGTGACGTCGGGATCATCGCCGCCGTCCTTGCGAATCGCGCAACTCGCGGTTGCGGGTTCAAGCCGCGGATCCTCAACGGTAAGGGTTAGCGTTACGCCTTTCGGAGTATCGATGGTTATTGAGGCAGAGAACTCGCCGGACAGCAATGCGTCGGCAGAGGCGGCAGACGCGGCGGCCGCGCAGCTTCCGGTGGTATAGCCGCACTTGAGCAGCTTGCCTTTTACGTTTCGAAACATGAGAAAACCTCGAAGCTGCGGGCTGCGAGGCTGACAAGCGTGCGGCAGAATGCTCCGCACGTCCGTCACGTCCTTCGGTGTCCGCAAAGGATGTGAGACTAGGCGATCCGGCTGTAACGGCGACGTACTCGCGAGGGACTTGCACCCTGCTTCTCCGTGTTCACTTGTTGTGCGCTCGACCTGCGCCGGGCTAATCATCTCCCGCCCTGACTCCTCACTACTGATCCCTGACTACTGACATTATACCACAAATCGACCGATTTGTCAAGAGGGAAAATAGTTATTGACAAAAATCTTCAAGTGTGATATGCTTTACAGGATAGGGTTCGAATGAGGAAGTCGGGTGAGAATCCCGCGCAAGGCCGTTACCGTGATTCGCAGAGTCGATAAGCCGGGATATTCGCCGTTACCCTTGCCGCCGGAATACGGCGGTGCGTTCAGCTTCGCGGACTTCCGAAGTAATGGGCGGCTAAACCGGCGGCGCACGGCGAATCGCTTGCGAATCGCGCAGATTGCGGAACGTGCCCTCGATGTGTTTCAGTCGTGCTTCCTTGTCCGCGTCGCTTACGCGGACTTCTACTATATTAGGAGCGTGACATGAAGAAGGCAATGCTTACCATAAGCTTCGGGACGAGCAACAACGCAACACGCGTCAAAACGATTGACGCGATTGAGGGTGCGCTGCGAGATGCGTTCCCGACGTACGAGCATCGCAGAGCATTCGCGAGCCAGACGATCATCCGCAAGCTGAAAACTCGCGACGGCGTCGTTGTCGACGGGATCGTTGACGCGCTGGAGCGATTGCGCTACGATGGGTTCACTCACGTCGTCGTTCAGCCGACCTACGTAATAAGCGGGTTTGAG
>JAITGH010000171.1 GCA_031280855.1 Oscillospiraceae bacterium
GAACAAAATCGCAAGAGGAAATTACAATGAATAACAGATATTCGGCATACCGGCGATATGGGCACTCACGCCGTAGAACCGCCGATTCCGGCGGTTCGGGTTGGAAGCGTTTTTGCATCGTCGGGCTGCTGGTCGGAACCGCGCTTATGTGCAATGTCTTCTTCCGTGAACAGATTGAGGCGACGTCGTCGCGCATAACAAGCGGCTGGGCGGGCACGGACGTCCGCGCCGCATTCAGCGCGATCGGACGAGCGATCAGCGGTACCGAGACATTCGCAGAGGCATGGACAGAGTTCAAGGATAACCTCACGGGGAATCGCGCCTCGCCGGACGAAACGGTTGTAGGTGTGGAGATCGATCTGCCCGATGGTTCCGGAGCCTCCGCGATGCGACAGCTTACGGCAGATACGGTATTGCTGCCGAGGGGCGTCTCGCCTTCAAGCGTAGACGCTGATGCGAAGTCGGTCTCCGGAGATGCGGATATGCTGACGTTTGACTATGTGGCTCGGACGGGAAGCTCCGAGCTTGCAGAGCCGATTACCGCATACGACGACGGCGTAGTGCTCGCGGACGGGGAGAGCACGCTGTATGGGCGGTATCTGATCATCATGCACGGTGAGATTACGGCGCAGTACTTCCACTTGCCGAAGTTACTCGTTCGCAGCGGCGACGAGGTTGTGAAGGGTCAAACGATCGCCGAGGGCGACTAAATTTACGTGAAAGGATACGAAGTACGATGGATGAGGGACGATGCGGATAGGGATAAGCGCGGGATTCGGGATAGTGACGGCGTTACTGCTGTTTTTGGGTGCGGGCGATTTGCTTGGGCTGTTTTTACTTGCGGCAGCGATTCACGAGTTGGGTCACTTGGCGGCGATCGCGCTGTGCCGAGCGCGTCTGACGCAGATACGGCTTGAGTTGAGCGGAGTCGCGATCTACTACGATCACAGCGAAGTGGGATACGTGGCCGATGCTTTGATCGCGTTTGCAGGCCCGCTTGCGGGCGCGATAGCCGCGATAGCCGCCGCATGGCTGGGGTTCGAGCAGTTCGCGGGCATAAGCCTGGTGCTGAGCGCGGTTAACTTGCTGCCCGCTATTCCTCTTGACGGCGGCGTGATACTAAGATCGCTGTTAACGCTCGCGGCGGGGGAGCGTCCCGCGATCTTGACGGCGGTGCACTGCATGACGTGCTTTGGGCTACTCATGCTCGGACTTTACGTGCTGTATGTGACGGGCGGGAACTTCACGTGTCTGCTTATGGCGATATGCCTGTTGGTATTGCCGCTGATTCGGAAGTAACGCAAAGCGAAAGCCCGCGCACTCGCAAGTTGTGCGAGTGCGCGGGCGCCGCAGCGCAGAATAGAGCGTTATTCGTCGGACGTGGCTTCGTCAGAGCCGGGAAGCTCGGTGTAGCCGTGCTGCTCCTCAAGCGAATCGAATTTGGAAAGCATGAGCACGATGTCGACGCGTCGGTTCATCGCTCTGCCCTCGGACGTTTGATTAGTGGCGATCGGGCGAGTATCGGCATAGCCGAGCACGGCGATCTTCTCCGGGCTTAGACCGACATTCTCAAGGAAGAGATGCGCGACGCTGGCTGCGCGGGCGCAGCTAAGCTCGATATTGCTCGGGTATCTCGCGGTTGAAATCGGGCGATCGTCCGTGTGACCCTCGATCCGGATGTAGTTCGGCATCTCGTTGAGGATGCGGCCGATGTTGATGAGGATCGCGTGGTACTGCGGAAGGATGACCGCGCTGCTGGAGTCGAACAAGATCGCGGTGCTCAGCCGAATGACAAGTCCGCGCTCATCAATGACGGTGGTGACGACATCGGTTAGACCGGCCTCTTCGAGGAAGTCGTGGAAGATGACCTCGAACTCCCGCAACTCGTCGTACTCGGCGGATTCGATTCCCGTTGAGGGCAATGGCTGATTAGGCGAGGAAGTCGCCGGCGACGGTGGGGTGAGCGGAGATGTGAAGTCGAAGTTAGTGTTATCGACCGGCGCGGCTCCGCCGATCCCGATGCTGGATCCGGCGCCTCCAACCATCATGTTCTGGAACGCGCCCGCAACGGCAGAGGCTTTCCCCAGATCGACCTTACTTACCGCGAACAGCACGATGAACATCGCCAGCAGCAGCGTCATAAGGTCAGAGTACGGCAGCAGCCACGCCTCGCCATTCTCGTGTTCTTCGTGTTTCTTCTTCTTGTGCATGTCGTATGTACCTCGTTACTTCTTTGCGGACGCCTTCGCTTGCTCTTTCTCCGGAAGCAACGCAACGAGTGCCTCCTTGATGATCATCGGGTTCGTGCCCTTCGCCATTTCGCTTACGCCGACGATAATCATCTGCTTGATGAAGACCTCTTCTTTAGACTTGACTTTGAGCTTAGTTGAGAACGGATTCCAGAGCACATAGCCCGTGAAGATACCGAGGATCGTGGCGATGAACGCGGCGGCGATGGCCTCGCTCATCATCTCAGTGTTGTCGATATGACCCATGGCGGCGATCAGTCCGAACACCGCGCCGAGCACTCCAAGCGTCGGAGCGTACATGCCCGCGCTTGCGAATATGCTGGCGTTGGTGCCGTGACGCTCTTCCATTGAGGCGATCTCGTTCTCCATGATCTCGCGGATCTTCTCTTCGGTGTTACCGTCGCACAGCAGTTTCAAGCCCTTGGCGAGGAACGAGTCACCAATGGTGTCAAGCTTCGCCTCCATCGAGATGATTCCGTTTTTGCGGACTTCCACGGCAACGGAATGTATGAGCTCGATGATCTCTTCGGGTTCCTT
>JAITGH010000173.1 GCA_031280855.1 Oscillospiraceae bacterium
TGCAGGTAAAAAAGTCTTCCAATACGACGGTAAGCGTGGTATAATAGGCGTAACATTCGAAATCGATGAGTACTAAAGGGGGATCGCGCAATGACACACAAGGGCACGGTAACGCTCGAGACGGAGAGGCTAACGCTGCGAAGACTCAAGCTTAGCGACGCGGAGGCGATAACATACCGCGTCCACTGTACCCGCACGGTTCCGCCGACGGGCGGCGATTTCATGCGTTCCTTCTCACGGCAGCAGTGCCCGCGTCAGCGGCTGCGCGGGCGTCGCTTCAGGTTACGTAAAACCCCGTATGCAACGGCTTCCGTCTGTCGCGTACCATATTAACATTTTTTGCTCAATTTTTGCTCAATTTTTGCTCAAAAATTTTTCAAAAAAGTACTTGACAAACGCTTGAAGCTGTGGTATGATGTTCAGAGTTGGGGGCGTAGCTCAGTTGGTAGAGCGTACGGTTCGCATCCGTAAGGTCAAGGGTTCGACTCCCTCCGTCTCCACCATCGGCGCGTGATGCCGATTCATCTTCCGGCTCGGCATCACGCAACAGCGAGAACTGTCGACTCTCGCTGTTGCGGTTTCACGGGCGACGGCTTCGAGGGTCTGCGACGCTCAAGCCTCTGCGGGTGTAGTTCAATGGTAGAATCCCAGCCTTCCAAGCTGGTCGCGTGGGTTCGATCCCCATCACCCGCTCCAGTGGCGAGTCGCCCAATTTAGATATATCGGGCTTGAGACCAATGAATCTGCGGATTCGTTGGTCTCTTTTTCGCGATAAAGTATGGCGCGAGAGCGATATAACCTGCCGTTCGCAACCGCTCCACCAGTTCTATCCGCAGTGAAGCACATCTCACCGATCGCTCAAGCGCTCAACAGACAAGCGGGGATGCGGAGGAGAGCGAAGCGCCGGCGTCCGTATATGATACGTTTGACAAGCTTGAGCCTATTGACGGTGCCCTCGGTAAAAAGTTCGTAAGCCAAAAAAAGTGCTTGACAAGCTGATGAAAAAGGTGTATCCTAACGGTAATGATAACTTAGTGTTTTAGTAAGTATTGTGGCAGGAGTTGATTCGAAATGAAAGTATACGCAGATAATGCGGCAACCACGCGCATGAGCGATGCCGCGCTTAACGCAATGCTGCCGATTCTGACGGACGTGTACGGGAACGCCTCGAGCATCCACGGAGTCGGGCAGGAAGCCTTGAAGGCTCTCGACGGTGCGCGTTCCAAGATCGCCGCTGCGATAGGCGCGGAACCTCGCGAGATCTACTTCACCTCCGGCGGTACGGAGTCCGATAACTGGGCGATCGCCTCCGCTGTTACCAATGGCGCGAAGAACGGGAAACGCCACATCATCAGCACAGCGATCGAGCATCACGCCGTGCTGCACAAACTTAAGGCAAGCGGGTGCGACGTAACGCTGCTAACGGTGGACTCCGACGGGCTGGTTACGCCGGAGCAAGTCAAGGCCGCGATTCGCCCGGACACGTGCCTTGTAACCGTTATGTATGCGAATAACGAGATCGGGACGATCGAGCCGATCACGGAGATCGGCGCGGTATGCCGCGAGGCGGGCGTGCCGTTCCACACCGACGCGGTGCAGGCGGTCGGGCACGTCCCCGTCGACGTCGGCGCGATGAACATCGATATGCTTAGCCTTGCGGCTCATAAGTTCCACGGTCCGAAAGGGGTTGGAGCGTTGTACTGCAACAAGAAGGTGCGGCTGAACATCTTCCAAGAGGGCGGCTCTCAGGAGAGAGGGAAGCGCGGCGGAACGGAAAACGTCGCCGGCGCAGTAGGCATGGCCGCCGCGTTGGAGCGCTCCGTCGCGGATATGGACGCGAACGCGGCAAAGGTCGCCGCGCTTCGCGATAGGCTCATCGCGGGCTTGACGAAGATTGAGAGCACTCGCGTTAACGGAAGTCTCACGCATCGCCTGCCGGGCAACGCCAACGTCTGTTTTGAGGGCATCGAGGGCGAGAGTCTGTTGCTGATGCTGGACATGCAGGGGATCTGCGCAAGCTCCGGCAGCGCGTGTACAAGCGGTTCGCTGGACCCGAGCCACGTACTGCTTGCGATCGGGCTTCCGCACGGGATCGCTCACGGTTCGCTCCGGCTTACGCTTAGCGAGTACAACTCCGACGCGGAGGTTGACTATATCCTCGAACACGTCGCGCCGATTGTCGAGCGGCTTCGCATGATGTCGCCCGTGTGGCAGAAGAAGTAAGAGCTCAAATCACCGGCGGTGCCGAAGAAGTAAGGGCAAACGCCCGGAAAGGTAAAACTACCATGGCATATAGTGAAAAAGTGATGGATCACTTCCGGAACCCGCGCAATGTCGGAACGATCGACGACGCAAGCGGAATCGCGGAGGTCGGCAACATGAAGTGCGGCGACATCATGAAGATGTACCTGCAAATCGACGAGAGCGAGACGATCACGGACGTCAAGTTCAACACGTTCGGGTGCGGAGCCGCGATAGCGACAAGCTCGATGGCGACGGAGCTTATCAAGGGGCGCACGGTCGCGGAGGCGCTGAAGCTTACAAACAGCGCGGTCGTAGAGGCGTTGGAGGGACTGCCGCCTGTCAAGATCCATTGCTCCGTACTGGCGGAGCAAGCGGTGAAAGGCGCGGTCAGCGACTACTACAAACGGCGCGGCCTTACGCCGCCGCCGGAGGCTTACATCGACGAACTGGCCACGGAGCACGCTTACGACGAGGAAGAAGCCGCCGTCGTGCATTAGCGGAAGCGCGATAGCTCGGCGTACGACTCTACCCAACATAATCGACGGTATGCAGCTGTAAACAGTTGCATACCGTTATTGGGCAAATGTCAATACTATTTGCGACTATCACCAAAAAAATTTGCAGACCCATCTCCGCACCTCTCAACCGAGCCAAACCGCAGCCTCAAACCGGACGCAGCCGCGCCAAAGCAGGCTCGCGGACGCGCCAAAGCGAGCAGTCGCAGCCGCGTCCGCACTTACAGCGAGTTCGCGGTCAAGCCCCAATTCGCGAAGTCCGCCTCGAACACCTCTTCGGACGTGCGATAGCCGAACATGCGCCG
>JAITGH010000038.1 GCA_031280855.1 Oscillospiraceae bacterium
GCGCCGTCAGGCCCTCCAGCTGCGACCCGGTAAGCGTTGCCGGTGTCTCAACAAGCTCGAGCTTAGCCGCGAGCTTAAACGAATCGCGCAGCTCCTTCGCAACGATGTAGACTTCACCGTTCGAGGCGCGGGTCACGCTGTACTCGGACTTCGGATTGAGAGCGATGGCGAGGTTGCCCGGCAGCGTCCACGGAGTCGTCGTCCAGATAACGAAGTACGCGTCGCCGTATTGCGGCAGTGATTGCGTCTTGAACTTGACATAGATGGAGGTGCAATCGACGTCCTTGTACTCGATCTCCGCTTCCGCAAGGCTGGTCTCGTCATGGGCGCACCAGTACACGGGCTTCAGACCCTTGTAGATGAACCCGCGTTTGAACATCTGCCCGAACACGCGAACCTCCCGCGATTCAAACGCCTTATCCATTGTCAGGTACGGGTGATCCCAATCGGCGAGTATACCCAGCCGTATGAAGCCCTCGCGCTGGAGATCCACGTACTTCTGCGCGAAGTCGCGGCACGCGGCGCGGAACTCCGCAACGCTCATCTTCTTGCGGTCGAGCTTATTCTGCTTGATGATCGCGCTCTCAACGGGAAGTCCGTGGTTATCCCAACCCGGCGTGTACGGAGCCTGAAATCCTGTCATGTTCTTATAGCGCAAGACGAAATCCTTGATCAGCTTGTTAAGCGCGTGTCCCATGTGGATCGCGCCGTTGCTGAACGGTGGTCCGTCGTGCAAGACGAATCGCGGCTGCCCGGAGCCGTTCTCCACGACTTTACCGTACAAGTTCGATTCGCTCCAACGCTCCAGCATTTGAGGTTCACGCTTTGGTAAGCCCGCACGCATCGGGAACTCCGTCTTCGGCAGGTTAAGCGTCGCGTTGTAGTCTTTAGCGTCGTTCATGGCGTATTGGCCTCGATTTAAATAGGAATTAGTGGTAATGAGGAGTCAGGAGAAGCGGCTCAGGCGGCGTCTCCCGGCTCCCGCGATGTGAATATTACAGCAATAGCTCGTTTAGCGGTTTTGAGGTTGAGTGGAACACGTGCGGCTCGACGCCGTCGGCGGCGTAGCCGACGGGTAGGAACGCGACCGGGACGATGTTCGGCGGAAGCTTCAGCAGCTCCGTCGCTTTCTCCGGGTCGAATGCGAG
Organism: Oscillospiraceae bacterium; assembly: GCA_031280855.1. Taxonomy (GTDB): domain Bacteria; phylum Bacillota; class Clostridia; order Oscillospirales; family Oscillospiraceae; genus JAISJH01. The sequence continues at coordinate 1,149 of JAITGH010000038.1, forward strand.
GCACCATACGCTGCCCAGTCCAAGCTCCCACGCCTCCAGCATCATGTGCGTTGTGACGATGCTTGCGTCTATCACGCCCGCGTCCAGCGGCTCACGCTTGATCGTGTGCGCGCTGTCATAGCAGATTAGGAACGCCAGCGGAGCGTTGTAACGGCACGGTGAGATCGCGTCCGCGATTGCGAGTTCCTCCGGAGTTTGCAAGACTTTGATGCGGTGCGGCTGCATGTTCGCCGCCGTCGGCGCGATTACCGCAGACTCGAGGATCGCGTCAAGCTTCTCGCGCTCTACGGGAATATCGGGCTTGAATCCGCGGGTTGAGTACCGCTCCTTCGCCAGCTCTAGAAACGTCATTTAGTGTGCCCTCCGTCAGTTATTATAAGTAATCGCCATCCGCGAAATCCGGGCTTAGTGCCCGTTGGTAGCGTCGTCTTCGCGCCAGTCCCAATCGCGCTCGTTGTATAGAACTCTCGCGTTCATCTCGTCGGACTTCCACAGCTCCGCGTCTTTGAACAGTTGGCGCATGTTGTAGTAGAACTCGAACGAGGTCTTGCACTTCGCAAGCTGCTCGTCAGTCGCCTTGACATACGCGATGGTGAAATCATAGCTGGAGTCGTCGAACGGCAGTCCGTGCTTGGCGTGACCCGGTATTACGGTTTCGAAGTTCATCGCCTTGAACTTCTCCATGTCCGCGATCCATTGCTTGCGCTCCGCCGCGTTGACCTCGCAGGTGAACGGGTGCGCCTGATTAAACAGCATGTCGCTTCCGATAAGCGTACTAAGCGAGGGAATCGTGACGACGGTGTTATAGCGTAGATCGCCCATGACTTCGCCCCAGCACACGACTTCCTCGCCCTCGACGAAGAAGTGGAAGTTCTTGCCGTCGATTTGGTACTCCGGACCGGACATCGGCTTCGCCGGGCTGTCGTTGACGGGGACGTTAAGCACGCCGATCTGGTCGACCCACTCGTCCTTCTTCGCGGTGAATTGCCCTTGCAGAGTCTTACAGACGTCGGGCAGAGCGATGACCTTCGCGTCCGGGAAGTGCTTCAAAAGAGCCTCCGTACCGAAGTAGTGATCCGGGTGCGCGTGCGAGACATAGATCGTCTCCAGCTCGAGCCCGCGGTCGAGTATCTCCGCAAGTACGCGGTACCCGTTGCTCATCGTCCATTGAGCGTCGACGACGGCGCACTTCTTCGCCCCCGCGATGATGACGCTTGCGACCTTGAAGCCGCTTTCGTCGCTGATACACGCGATCGTTTGCAGATTGCTGCCCTTCTTGCGGGGATTCTCTCGTACTTCAAACGCCATGGTATATGTCCTCCTGATGGTTGATATTGGCGGACGGAGGCGGCGGTTACCGACGCCCGCGAGCGACCGTCCTCTCTCTACCCCCTATTATACCACACTTTTGCCCGTTTGTCAAGTATTTTCCGAAAGTGTTTACAGAACTGCAAATGCTATCATTAAGTGCAAGAAAGGTAAACGCCTTTCAAGCACTTAATTTTTTTGCCCACAAGGGGGGTGAGTATTTGAACGGGTACTATTTTACGCCGACAGACAGACGGCGGATCGCACGAATGTGGGCGGCGTATATGCCCGCC
>JAITGH010000123.1 GCA_031280855.1 Oscillospiraceae bacterium
CTCCATAGTCGACATAATCCTCCTGTGTGTATTGTAACTCTTGGTGCTCCTCGTGTCAACTAGAATGGCAACATACCAGTTCCTCCACTCGTATAGAAAAAAGACTTGACATTCAAGAAGTTTTGTGGTATAATAGCAACGAAAGCGAGAACTTGCGGGTAGGAGCGAGAGTACCGCACGGTTTCGGGTCGCCATCAGGCGATCCCAAAACCGCCCTGCTCGGTGGAGGTCAAGGGCTTGCCCTTGTGGTATAATACGGACATGGACATAAATTTCGAGAAATTCACGGGGCTTGCGGAGCTGTACGACTCCGCACGTCCAAGCTATGCGGATGCCGCCGTCAGCTACATCTTAACGAATCTTGCGCCGCCGAACCCGGTCGTCGCCGACGTCGGAGCCGGTACCGGCAAGTTTTCCGAGCAGCTCGCGCCGCTTGTTAACAAGCTCTACGCCATCGAGCCCAACGCCGACATGCGCGAGAAGCTTACCGCCGCGCTTGCCAAGTTCCCGAACTCTGCCGTCGTCGGAGCAAGCGCGGAGTCTACCGCGTTGCCGGACTCAAGCGTCGACCTCGTCGTCTGCGCTCAGGCGTTCCATTGGTTCGACCCGGGACGATTCCGCGCCGAGTGTTCGCGAATCCTCAAACCCGGCGGACAGATCGCGATCGTCTATAACTCGCACAGCTACCCCCGTTCCCCGAATGTGGAGACTCGAGAGCTTATTTGCAGCCTCTTCTTCGGCGGAGCGTTCCTGCGTGCGGCGTTCCCGAATCCGACGCAGTACGACCGCGACGGCTGGCTTACCTACATGATGTCGCACTCCGACTCCCCGCGCTTCGGCGACGCGAACTACGAAAGTTTTGTCGAGGATCAGCTGGCGCAATTCGACAGCGAAAGCTACGACGGAATCTACACCATGCAGCTGTCGACGCACGTATTCTCTAAGCTTTGACGCTCCGCAACTACGCGATTGCATCCCATTTTATGACATTGCCAAATTACAGATAGCAGGAGAAATTAACCATGGAACAGTTAAAGGGCGCATGTATCATCGGGCAATCCGGCGGTCCGACCGCCGTCATCAACGCAAGCCTGTACGGAGCGATAAGCGCCGCGTTCGCCGCGCCGGAGATCACCCGGGTTCTGGGCGCGCATCACGGAATCGCGGGGATCCTCGCGGACGATTTATACGACTTGAACGCGGAGGATCGCGCCGAGCTCGACCTGCTGCCGTTCACCCCGTCGTCCGCGCTTGGAAGCTGCCGCTATAAGCTCAAGGATCCCGATAAGGAGACTGCGGAGTTCGAGAAACTGCTTAGCATCTTCAAGAAGTACGACGTGCGTTACTTCTTCTACATCGGCGGCAATGACTCGATGGACACGTGCGAGAAGGTGAGCCGCTACATGGCGAAATCGGGCTACCCGATCCGAGTGATGGGGATCCCGAAGACGATTGACAACGACCTTGCGGGTACGGATCATTGCCCGGGTTATGGCTCGGCGGCGAAGTTCATCGCGACCTCGATGATGGAGGTCTACAAGGACTGCCGAGTGTACGATAAGCGCACGATAACGGTGGTGGAGGTCATGGGGCGTAACGCGGGCTGGCTTACCGCCGCCGCGTCGCTGGCGAGCAAATTCGGCGAGGGTCCCGACCTCGTCTATCTGCCGGAACGCGCATTCGTCATGAGCGAGTTCATCGATCGCGCTCTGGAGATTTATGAGCGTCAGGGCGGAGTGCTGATCGCGGCGTCGGAGGGTATCCGCACCGCCGACGGCAAGCTTGTCATCGAAGCGGAGGGCGAGAACGGCGACAATTTTGTCGATTCGTTCGGACACGTACAGCTTGGCGGAGTCGCCGCGCTGCTCTCGTCAAGGCTCTCACAGCGCACGGACGCGAAGGTGCGAGCGATCGAGCTTTCACTTTTGCAGCGCTGTGCGTCGCACTGCGCGTCAAAGACGGACATAGACGAAGCGATCATGGCGGGAAGCGCGGCGGTTAAGGCCGCCGTCGCGGGTGACTCCGGCAAGATGGCGGCGTTCGAGGTCTCGCGCTCCGGCGGGTACTCGTGCAGCGTCAAGTTCGTACCGCTTACCACGTCCGCGAATGCGGAGAATTGCGTGCCCGACGCGTGGATCACCGACGGCGGGCTAACGGACGAGTTCGCCGACTACGTGATGCCACTGATTCAGGGTGAGCCGGAGCGTCCGCTCCGGCACTCGCTGCCCAGATTCACCACGCTCAAGCGCGTGAAAGCATAGCGACAGGAGTCAAGGTTGAGCGTTCCTGAATTACCAATTTTTACAAGGTTAGAAGTTCTCCGGACGGGCAAAATAGAGTTGCGACATCAGACGTAACCACCGTTGCGGGCGCACCGCGCTCGCGGCGGTCAATCTAAGGAGAACTCCTAAAATGCGCAAGAAGACGACAGTAATGATAGCCGCGCTTGTACTGCTGATTGCGGTGCTGTGTGCGGCGTGCACGGCGTACAGCCGACCTGTGACGACGGTTCGACCGCCGTCGACGGCAAAGGTGACCACGACCCCGACTCGAGCGCCCACGGCATCGCCGTCGGCAAGTGCGAACGGAGGTAACGGCGGCGCCCGCGATCCGGCGGGCTCGAACGCACCGTAGACTCGGCGCGGTAAATTTGCGATTTCGGGTCGCCATCTGCGCGATCCCGAAATCGCCCATGATGGTAATAACCGCATAAGGAGCGCAAGCATGAACGTTTGGCATGACATACACGAGTCGCGAATCTCAAAAGGCGACTTCCTCGTATACATAGAAATCCCCAAGGGCAGTAACAAGAAGTACGAGCTGGACAAGGACAGCGGTCTGCTGATTCTTGACCGCGTTCTGCACACCGCGACGCACTATCCCGCGAACTACGGCTTCATTCCGAAGACGCTCGCGGAGGACGGCGATCCGCTCGACGTGCTCGTCATCTGCTCGGAGGTCATCGATCCCGGAGTCCTCGTGCAGTGCTACCCGATCGGCGTCATCAAGATGGAGGACGGCGGCGAGCTGGACGAGAAGATCATCGCGATCCCGTTCAACGACCCGAGCTACAACTCGTACCGTAGTATCGACGCCTTGCCGTACCACATCTTCAAGGAGATGCGGCACTTCTTCGGCGTCTACAAACAGCTGGAGGGCAAATCGACCGCCGTGCAGGAGGCTCTCGCGAATAACTCCGCCATGGAGGTCATCGCGAAGTGCATCGCCGCGTATAAACTCAAGTTCCCCGAGATAGCGGAACAAGGAAATAGTAATT
>JAITGH010000182.1 GCA_031280855.1 Oscillospiraceae bacterium
TCTACGACAACATCGCGTTCGGCGCTCGAACCCACGGGATCAAGTCGCGGGTAGAGCTTGACTCCATCGTGGAGAGTTCGCTTCGCAACGCCGCGATCTGGGACGAGGTCAAGGATCGCCTCCGCAAGCCCGCGCTCGGACTCTCCGGCGGTCAGCAGCAACGGCTCTGCATCGCTCGAGCGCTTGCGATCTCGCCGGAGGTTATCCTGCTTGACGAGCCAACCAGCGCGCTCGACCCCATCTCCACCGGGAAGATCGAGGAACTGCTGCTATCGCTTCGCGGCCGTTACAGCATCGTCATCGTCACGCACAACATGCAACAGGCGACCCGAATCAGCGATAAGACCGCGTTCTTCCTGCTCGGCGACGTCGTCGAGTACAGCGATACCGAGACAATGTTCGCCATGCCGAAAGATAAGCGCACCGAGGACTATATTACCGGAAGATTCGGCTGAAAACTTTGCCTAGTCTAACCCCAAAGGAGTAACCGTCATGCGAAGCCGTTTTGACGAACAGTTAGCGCACCTCAATCTCAGCCTGATCGAGATGGGCGCGTTAATCGAACGCGCAATCTCTGACGCTGTGCGTGCGCTCGAGCACCACGATGCCGAGCTTGCGCAGCAAGTCATCGCGGGCGACTCTGTCGTCAACGATAAGGAGAAAGACATCGAAAGCGCGTGCCTCAAGTTGCTGCTTAACCAACAGCCGGTTGCGAGGGACTTGCGCCAGATCTCTACTGCGCTGAAGATGATTACGGACATGGAGCGCGTCGGCGACCACGCCGCTGACATCTCCGAGCTCTGCATACTTCTCTCCGGGCAGGAGTATATCACGAACCTCGTCCACATCCCGAAGATGGCGGACGCGACGATCAAAATGCTGGGCGATTCCATCGACGCGTTCGTGCGTAAGGATCTCGCACTCGCGGAGACCGTCATCGCCTACGACGACAACGTTGACGAGCTTTTCGACGTTGTCAAGCGCGACATGATCGAGCTTATCCGTGAGAACGTCGAAAACGGCGAGCAAGCGCTCGACCTCCTCCAGATAGCCAAGTACCTCGAACGCATCGGCGATCACGCACAAAACATAGCGGAATGGGTCGTATTCTCTATAACCGGTATGCACAAGAACAAGCAACTGCTGTAATGCGAAACGTCAGTACAGGTTCGGTATTCATCGTCGAGGACGACGCATCGATCCGCGAGATGGTCGAGTACGCGCTGGAGACCGCCGGATTTACCGCACGCGGCTTCTCCGACGGCGAGGCGTTCCTCGCGGCGATCAAAGCGAGCGCGCCGGTACTGGTACTGCTCGATATAATGCTTCCCGGCGACGACGGGTTGACGCTCCTCAGGCGGCTTAAGTCCGCCGCTCGAACCCGCGATGTGCCCGTAATCATGCTTACCGCGAAAGGCTCGGAGCTTGACCGCGTCAAGGGGCTGGACTTCGGAGCGGACGACTATATCGCGAAGCCGTTCTCCGTTATGGAGCTTATCTCTCGCATACGAGCGGTTCTGCGCCGTTACACGGCAGCCGCGCCTGCGGCTATCACTATCGGCGACGTTACAATCAGCACGGACAGCCGCAACGTCACCGTTTGCGATCAAGTGATTCCGCTGACGTTCAAGGAGTTCGAGCTTCTGCATTGCCTCATGCTGAACGAGGGGATCGTGATGACCCGCGACCGCTTGCTTGATCTGATCTGGGGCTTCGACTTCGGCGGCGAGACCCGCACAGTCGACATGCACGTCAAGTCGCTTCGCAGTAAGCTCAAATCCGGCGGCGCGATCCTCAAAACTGTTCGCAACGTCGGATACAAAGCCGAACCGCCCGCTTGACCGTAATTACCGCAACGCACAGTGAGGTTCCGCATGGCAAGACGCATTACGCTCACCGCCGCCGCGCTCATCGCCGCCGCAATCGCCGCGACCGCCGCGATTGTATGCGCGATTGTCAAATCCGTCACGCTTCAAACCGTGCTCGTCCTTATCCTGCCGCTTTCCGCGCTGTGCGCCGTCTTATCCGCGCTCGCTCGACTTTCCGCTAACCGCATTGTCCGGCCGCTGTCCGCGCCGGAGCTCGATTCGACGCTATCCCGACCATATGACGAGCTCGCGCCGCTCCTGTCCAGGATTGCCGATCAACGCCGCAGGATCGCCGACCAGCTCGACGATCTCCGTCGGCGTTCCGCCTCCATCGACGCTATTATGGACAACATGGAAGAGGGGCTCGTGCTTATCGATCACGGCGGCGCGATCGCCGCAATCAACCGCAGTGCGCTTGCTATTCTCGCCACACCGCGTCCTGACGTTGGCGCGAGTATCCTCGAGCTTGTACGCGACATCGAAATCCTCGAGTGCGTTCGGCACTCACTCTCAGGAGAGCGGCGCGAGCTAATGCGGGAGTATCCCGGCAAGACCTGCCGCCTTATCTTCAGTCCCGCGCCGGAGCGCGGCGCGATCATCCTCATCCTCGACGTTACCGATCGCGCCAATGCCGAGCAGCGCAGGCGCGAGTTCTCCGCAAATGTCTCGCACGAGCTTAAGACTCCGCTGACCGGAATCTACGGCTATGCGGAGATGCTGCACGGCGATTTGGTCAAGCCCGGCGACGTGAAATTTGTCTCCGGCAAGATCCTCGACGAGACTCGCCGCCTGATCGCGTTGGTGGAAGACGTGCTGCTTATCTCACGCCTTGACGAGGGCGCGGTCGTACGTGCGTTCGAGCCCGTCGACCTCCTCGCGACAGCGCGTGAGGTTGCGGAGTCGCTCGCACTCAAGGCTCTGCAATCCGGCGTGACGGTCACGGTCGCCGAATCTGCCGTGCTCGCGCACGCGGATCGAGCCATGATGTACGAGCTGCTGTACAACCTGATAGATAACGCGATCAAGTACAACCGCGCCGGCGGTTCCGTGGACGTGCGGGCGGAGCACTCCGGCGGACGCGCCATCGTCTCCGTTCGCGATACCGGGATCGGTATCCCTCAAGAATCGCGGGATCGAGTGTTCGAGCGCTTCTACCGCGCCGATAAGTCGCGCTCCAAGACTGTCGACGGCACCGGGCTCGGACTTGCGATCGTCAAGCATATCGTGCACACGCATAACGGCAGTATCACGCTTACAAGCGCGGTCGGAGTCGGCACCACGGCAACCGTTACGCTATAGCGTAACGGTGTGGCGTGACGCTACGGCGATCGTTATGTTGAGCGGTAGTGATTGTGCGTTTTGTTACGCAAAAAAATTTTCTCCGGTATGCAAAAAACTGTTGACATGCAGGCGGAAGTGTGGTAATATAGCTTAGGTGAGGGCGATTAGCTCAGCTGGTAGAGCATCCGCTTGACGTGCGGAGGGTCAGCGGTTCAAGTCCGTTATCGCCCACCACCTGTCTTCGCAAGAGGACGGGAACCCCGTTTATAAGCTTAATTATTTGCCCCATGCTAAAGCCGCCGGACGCATTCGCTTTGCCGGAAGCGTTCGGCGGGTTAGCGTGTCACGCGCACGCGATCCATCTCGGCGCCATAGCCAAGAGGTAAGGCAGAGGTCTGCAAAACCTTTACCCCCGGTTCGATTCCGGGTGGCGCCTCCACTTGCTTCCTTCATCGTGAAGCAACATTGCTCTATAAGTAGGCTCATTGCATGCTTATCCTTTCTTTCGGGCAACACCTTAATGACGGGCTTTTGCTCGTCATTTTTTCCATTCACTCAGAACCTGTATTCACAGGCTTAACCGCCGATTCTTTTACTTCTACGGAGATATTACCATGTCCGAGTTTATCCTCATCAAAGAGGGCGAGCTTACCCTCAAGGGGCTCAACCGCCGCAACTTCGAGGACTGCCTGATCCGCAACCTCAAGCGCAAGCTGAAGCCATGCGGCGATTTCGACTTCCGCGCCGCTCAGTCTATCGTGTACATCGAGCCAACCTCACAACTGTGCGACCTCAGCGCGGCGACCGAGCTTGCGCGCAAAACGTTCGGAGCCGCCGGAGTCGCTCGCGCCCGCTCCTGCCCGAAGGACGCACGCTCGATCGCCGACTGCGCCATCGACTACCTGCGTGCAGAGCTTTCCGCCGCCGCGTCGTTCAAAGTCGAGAGTAAACGCTCGGACAAGCGCTATCCGCTGACGTCGATCCGGCTATCGCAATACGTGGGCGGCGAGATTGCGGACGCGTACCCCGCGATTGCCGTCGACGTGCACAATCCGGAGCTTACCGTCAACGTCGAGATCCGCGAGGACTACGCCTACGTCCACGCCTCGAACAATAACGCCGCCGGAGGTTTGCCCGTCGGCTCATCCGGAAGCGCGGTCGCGTTGCTGTCCGGCGGGATCGACAGCCCCGTTGCGATCTGGATGATGGCGCGGCGCGGACTGCGCATTATCCCCGTCCACTTTCACTCGCCGCCCTACACGTCGGAACTCGCCAAGCAGAAAGTGCTTGACCTCGCGCAGATCCTTCTACCGTGGTGTGAGAAGCTAACCGTCGAGCTTATCCCGTTCACCGACATCCAGGAGCAAATCCGGCAGCACTGCCCGGAGCCGCTGTTCACGGTCATCTCTCGCCGCTTCATGACTCGCATTGCCGCTCAAATCGCCGTCCGCAACGGCTGCGGCTCGCTCGTCACCGGTGAGAATCTCGGGCAAGTCGCAAGTCAGACTCAGGACTCCATCGCCGTCACTCAACAGTGCGTCGATCTTCCGATTCTGCGTCCGCTAATCGGAATGGACAAGCAAGAGATAGTCGCGAGAGCGCGGCAGCTCGGCACTTTCGACACGTCCGTACTCCCATACGAGGACTGCTGTACGGTCTTCACGCCGCGCAAGCCGAAGACGAAGCCCAAACTTGACGACGTGCTTGCCGCCGAGTCTCGGCTTGATGTCGAGTCACTCGTGCGCTCCGCCATTCTAAACTCTACGCGTTAAACCTGTTTAATATCGCGTCTTTTTGAGCACAATAGTACCATATACGCGCCGCAACTATTCGGCGGTGGAACTATAACACTCAGAGAGGCAACGCATACAATGCCGATAATAAATGTAAGCTTTGAAAGCCAAGATCAAGCCGACGCCGCAATGGCGAACCTCCGGCGCGGAGGGATTCCGTTCTCCGCGTCGTACCAAAATTCGGACGTCGACCCGCTGCCGGGCGGGTACCTCGCGCATATCGTGTACCCATCGACTGTCGCGTTCTCCGCGCTTGCAGGGCAAAGCAATCCCGGATACCTCGTCGCTACGAACGCGATCTCCGCCTCGCCTCATCTTGCCAGAGAGACGCGAGTCTCCGTCAGGCTCAACAGTGCGCACCTCAGCCGCGCCTCCGCAATGCTTCGCAACTTCGGCGGATTCTCCATCACACAGTAACCCGCGTGGCTTTAGCGGTGACCCGCGATAAATCTGCGTATTTATCGCGGGCGCTCGGCATAAGTATGGGTATGGAACATATCACGGACTTTCTGCGTTATGACGGGCTGGTCGCCGAGACACTCGGTATGCCGATCGTAACGATCAGCGGACGCGGCGAGGTACGCATCGAGAATCATCTTGGGATCAGCGAGTACGAGTCCGGCGCGATCACCGTGCGCGGAGGCGCACCGACCGCGTCGCGCCGATTCGACATCCGCATCACCGGCTCGGAGCTGGAGATCCGCTCGATGAGCTCTGACGTTCTCGTCATTTCAGGGGTGATTCATGCCGTTACGCTCTAACTTCCATCTCACCGTCAGCGGCAAGCGTCCTGAACGTGCGTTGAATCTCATTGCAGGATCGCGCTTGCTAAAAGCGTCCAAAGTGACGGATACGGAGCTTTCGCTTGGCATAAGCGCGTCCGAGCGTGACGAGCGTCAGCTTCGCCGCACGCTGGAGACTGCGGGATTTCAAACGCGCCAAACCGCCAGAACGGGCGCGGGAGCGTTACTCGCTCGCCTACGCCGCCGCTATGTATTGTGGGTTATGCCGCTCGCGCTCGCGTTCTTCATGTTCTATTTGTCGATGTTCGTATGGGAGATCGACGTAAGCGGCGACGTCAGCGTCTCGCACGCGGTCATACTGCAAACGCTGGAAGAGTGCGGGTTCGGGATCGGTACGTTCGCTCCGGAGGTTGACGCATCCACGCTCGGCAATCTCGCGCTGTCGCGCTTGCCTACGCTATCGTACCTTGCGGTCAACATTCACGGTTGCCGCGCCGAGGTCATCGTACGGGACGCGACTCCGGCCCCGAAGATGATCGCAAGCTTCGAGCCGCCCGCACCCGTGTTCCGCCAATTCTCCGCATCTATCCCGCTTACTTACAACGCGAAGCGTTACTCCGGACGCGCTTACTCCCGAAACGCACTCGTCTTTGGAAAATTTCGTGTTAATTTTTACTTTTCCTCTGGTAATTACCCTCCAACTTGTGATATAATAGAGGAGCGCGTTCGCCCGGAGCTTTTCGGTTACTCGCTCCCTATCAGTTGGGTTCGCACGACTGTGATGCCTTGGGAGCCTCAACCGCAGACGCTTTCCATCGCGGACGCAGAATCAGAGCTTCGCTCGCGACTCGCCTTGCAAGGTACGGAGCTTGACGTTATCACCGAGGTCTACGCGTCCTCGCTCGATGGCGACTTGCTCACCGTCACTCGCTCCGTTCACGGCTATCAGCGCGAGTACTAACGGTTAACTCGAGGTAATCACACATATGACAGAACGAACAATAAGCCTTGACAGAGTCGAGAATCTGCTTGAGGTATTCGGCACCTTTGATGAGAATCTGCGCGTGATCGAATCCGAGCTTGACGTGCGCGTCTTCGACCGCGACTCCATGCTGCACGTCAGCGGCGACGCGGAAAACGTACAGCACGCGGAACGTGCGATCGAGGGACTGCTTAGCCTCACCGCCCGCGGCGAGGTCATCAGTGCGCAGGACGCGAAGTACATCGCCGGACTGGCGAAGGACGGCGACTCCGGCAAGATCGCGGAGTTCCTCTCCGGCGACGTAATCTGCATTACGGCAAAGGGTAAGCCCATCAAGGGCAAGACGCTCGGGCAAAAGAAGTACGTGCAGGCGATCGCCAAGAACACCGTCACGCTCGCCGTTGGCCCCGCCGGTACCGGTAAGACGTATCTCGCAGTCGCCAGCGCCGTTACCGCGTTCCGTGCGAAGCGTATCAACCGTATCGTGCTGACGCGACCCGCCGTCGAGGCCGGGGAGCGGCTCGGATTCCTACCCGGCGACTTGCAAAGCAAGGTCGATCCCTACCTCCGTCCGCTGAACGACGCGCTTTTCGACATGTTCGGCTCCGAGAACTACAAGAAGTACGTCGAAAGCGGCAATATCGAGGTCGCTCCGCTCGCCTATATGCGTGGGCGCACGCTTGACGACAGCTTCATCATCCTTGACGAGGCGCAGAATACCTCGCGTGAGCAAATGAAGATGTTCCTCACGCGGCTTGGGCAGAACTCCAAGGCCGTTATCACCGGCGACGTTACGCAGATCGACCTGCCGCAGGACAAGGTCAGCGGACTCAAGGACGCGGTGCGAATCTTGCGCGACATCAACGACATCGCGATCGTGCACCTTACCGCCGCCGACGTTGTAAGACACGCTCTCGTCCAGAAGATCATCGCGGCGTACGAGAGTCACGACAAAAGGTAGCTATGAGACCAAACATTACGATAACCCGTGAACGCGGTGTCCAACGCGTAGTATCGCACGGTTTATTACGCGCCGCCGTAATCGCGGCTCTCACCGCTGAATCCGTATGCAACCGCGTCAACGTCAGCATTCTGTTGTGCTCGCGCCGCTCAATACGTGCGCTGAACCGCCGATTTCGCGGCGTTGACCGCGTCACGGACGTGCTTAGCTTCCCCGACGGCGAGGGCGGCGGCGATATCGCGCTGTGCGTGCGGCAGCTCACGCGCCAAGCTCGCGGCTACGGGCACTCAATACAGCGTGAAGCCGCGTATCTTGTCGTGCACGCCGTCCTGCACTTGCTGGGCTATGACCACGAGACGGGAGAAGCGGACGAGCGGCGTATGCGCGATCTTGCGGAAGCGATAATGGCAAAGCTTGGACTAAAGAGGGGGACGCATGGCTGAGATTACACGCACACTGGTCGCCGCGATCGTCGGACGACCGAACGTCGGGAAGAGTACGCTCGTAAACGCCGTCGCGGGTGAGAAAATCGCAATCGTCAGTCCGAAGCCTCAAACGACGCGGCATAGGATTCGAGCCGTCGCAAATCGCGGTGAGACTCAGTTCGTCTTCGTCGATACGCCCGGATTCCACCGTCCGCGTACTCGGCTGGGAGAGTACATGGTCAAAACGGTGCGCGACAGCTTTCACGGCGTCGACGCCGTGGTGCTCGTCGTTGACGGTGCGCGAGAGGACGACGAGCTGCTGACGCTGCTTCGTAACGCCAACACTCCTGCCGTTATCGCCATCAACAAGATCGACGCGCTGGACAGCAAGGCGGAGCTTCTGCCGATCATCGCAAGGTACTCGCAGTTTCACCACATCGTCCCGATCTCCGCAAAGCTTGGCGAGGGCGTTGAGGAACTGCTGTCCGTACTTTCGCAATTCGCCCAGGACGGCGGAGCGCTCTTCCCGCAAGACATGACCTCCGATCAGGACGATCGCACTGTCGTTGGCGAGCTGGTACGGGAGAAGCTGCTCATGTGCCTGGACAAGGAGATCCCGCACGGCATCGCCGTCGACGTCACCAAGTTCAGCGAGCGCGACTCCGCCTCCGGCGACCCGATCATCGACGTCGACGTCACGATCTACTGTGAGCGCGAGAGTCACAAGCGTATCATCATCGGGAAGCGCGGCGAGATGCTGCGCCGCGTCGGCTCGCTCTCCCGCCGCGATATCGAGCGGTTCATGGGTACGCGGGTCTTCCTGCAAACCTGGGTTAAGGTGCGTGAGGGTTGGCGCGACCGCGCCGGAGCATTGCGAGAGTTCGGCTACGGCGATCGCTGAGCCGCTCAACTGATTTATGACTACTCGAGCGTTAATCTTGCGCTACGCGGACTACAAGGAGCGCAGCCGCATACTAACCGTGCTTACCGAGCACGGCGAGAAGCTTACCGTTTCCGCTCATGGATCCAAGGCTTATGCGGAGCCGTACGTTTGCGCGGAACTTACCCTACGCTCGTCCAAAGGTCGCCATTACGTCTCCGAAGGCCGCACAATCGCCGAGTTTCGCGGATTGCGCAGCGATCTGGGCAAGTTCGCCCTCGCCGCCTATATCGCTAAGATTACCGAGCTTCTCTCTGACAGCGACGTACCGCAGCCGGATTTGTTCCGCCTATGCGCGAGAGCGTTCCACACTCTTGCCAAGCCCGAGACTACCGCGATCGCCGAGTTCAAAGCCGCATTCGAATCCCGCGCCGCTACTCTCGCCGGATTCCAATCCTTTGACGACATCCGTGAATTGCTCACCGCAAGGGAGCTTCAATAGGACAATACTTCAATGACTACACTACAAGAGAAATCGCTGCGCACACTTGAGCTGCCGGCGCTGCTGGAGCTTCTCGCCATGCGTGCGGGCAGCGACTCCGCGAAGTCGCGCATTCGCGCACTTCACCCTACGCCGGACATTGCAGAGGCGCGGTATCTTCTGCAGCAGACCACGGACGCAGTCGCAATGACGGAGATCCGCCAGCGTCCCGGATTCGCGAACCTAAGCGACGTCTCAAACGCGCTTAACCGGGTTAAACTCGGCGGCGTGCTCAACCCGCGTGAATTGCTGAACATCCTGTCGGTACTGCGTGAGACGCGCCAAATCGCCGCCTACGGCTCCGGAGTCGGTAATAACTCGCTCGCTCCGCTTTTCCACGCGCTCTCGCCGAACAAGTTCCTTGAGGAGCGCATCGACCGCGCCATCGTCTCCGAGGACGAGATCGCCGACGCGGCCTCGCCGGAGCTTGCCGCGATTCGCCGCCATATCCGAGCCGCGAATACGAAAGTGCGCGAGCTCCTCCAGAAAATCGTGTCCTCGCCTACACATCAAAAAGCGCTGCAGGAGACGCTTATAACGCAACGCGGCGGACGCTTCGTCGTTCCCGTTCGCGCCGAGCACAAAGGCTCGATTCCCGGCATCGTGCACGATACCTCATCCTCCGGCGCGACGCTGTTCATCGAGCCGATGTCCGTCGTCAACGCGAATAACGAGATCCGAGAGCTTGAAGGCAAGGAATCGCGAGAGATCGACCGCATCCTTGCAGAGCTGTCCGCCGAGACGGCGAACTTCGCCGACGATATACTCGCAAGCCGCGATATGCTTGACACGCTGGACGTCATCTTCGCCAAGGCCGCGCTATCCTATGAGCTGCGCTGTGCCGAACCGATACTCAGTGAGCGCGGCGAGATCACGCTTATCCGTGCGCGCCACCCGCTGCTTAACAAGGATCTCGCGGTGCCGATTGACGTCGCGCTTGGCTCCGCGTGGGACACGCTGGTCGTCACGGGTCCGAATACGGGCGGCAAGACGGTAAGCATTAAGACGCTCGGGCTGTTGTGCGCGATGGCTGCCTGCGGTCTTCACATCCCTGTTTCCGACGGCAGCGTCGTCCCGATCTTCCGGCAAATCCTAGCCGACATCGGTGACGAGCAATCCATCGAGCAATCGCTGTCCACGTTCAGCTCGCACATGACGAACATCGTGCAGATCCTGCACGATGTCGGTGAGAACTCGCTCGTGCTGCTTGACGAGCTTGGCGCGGGCACCGACCCCGCCGAGGGCGCGGCTCTCGCCGTCGCCATCATTGAGTTCGCACGCAAGCGCGGCGCGAAGCTCGCCGTTACCACGCACTACGCCGAGCTTAAGCTCTTCGCGCTCCAGACTCCGGGCGTGGAGAACGCCTCCTGTGAGTTCGACGTCGAGACGCTCAAGCCCACGTACCGGCTCATCACCGGAATCCCCGGGAAGTCGAACGCCTTCGCGATCTCCGAGCGCCTCGGGCTCTCTCAAGCCGTCATCGACGACGCCAAACAGCGCGTCGACAGCGGCAACGCGGAGTTCGAAGCCGTCGTCGCCAATCTTCAATCAAAGCGTCAGGAGATGGAGCGCCTGAACCTGGAGCTTCGCGTCAAGAATGACGAGATCGCCGCCGAACGGCTTGCCGCCGTTAACCTCCGCAAGCGGCTTGAGGACGAGCGCGTCAAGGCCACTCGTCAGGCGCGTTCCGAGGCGGAGCGCATCATCATCGAAGCGCGAGAGCAAATCAAGGCCGCGCTCGAAATCGCCGCTTCCTCCGGCGCGAATCCCGCCGACGCGTTCCGCACCCTCAACGAAGCCGAGCGGCAGATCTACGCTCACGCTCAAGAAGAGCAGCAGGACTCAACCGCCGAGTGGAACTACCGCGAGCTCAAGCCCGGCGATGTCGTCGAGCTTCTCAAATTCGGCACTCGCGCCGACGTTATCGCCGTCGAGCCGGACGGAACGCTCGAGCTCAAAGCCGGGATCCTCACCGTTCACGCCGCCGTCAATGAGGTGCGCCTGCTTGAAGACGCGCAAAGCGAGTCGCAGAAGTACTTACAACGCAGCGCAGCCGCGCTCAGCACGCTCGAGGTCAAAAGTGAGGTCGACTTGCGCGGCATGGACAGCCTCGAGGCGATCTCAGTGCTTGAGCGTTACCTCGAGTCCGCTGTTCGCGCCAATCTGCTAAGCGTCCGCATCATCCACGGCAAAGGTACGGGTAAACTTCGCCAATCCGTGCAAACCGCGCTAAAGCGTCACAAAAGCGTCAAGACGTTCCGCAACGGCACCTACGGTGAGGGCGATTTCGGCGTTACCGTCGCCGAGCTATAACCATCGCGTTCCCGTAAGACTGCGCAGCCATGTTCCGGCGGGGGCGTGGCTGCGGGGTTGAACCATGCCCGGGTGACGGACATTTCTTCAAAAAACGGTTAAAATCCTGCAACAATTTCCCAAATGTTTTGCCGCGCAGAGTATACTAGGGTCGGGAGTTCGCGAGTGCTCGGTTGAGCGCGAATGCGGATTCACGGCCTAGCTTTTACTCGCGGTAAATCTCGCGGGCGGCGCAACTCGCGCACTACACGGCTCCGCTGAAAGTCAAGCAGTCAAGCATATAAGTTGGAAGGAGACATCCGAATCATGGATCAAGACAAGAAGAACACGTCCGGCGCGCCGTCATCTGACACTACGTCTGCGCTGTTCGTGTCTGCTCGCAAGAAGCAGCTGGAGGAGCAGGAGGCGGCGGCTCGAGCGAAGGAGAAGGAGGATCAGCGACTGGCCGCCGAGGCCGAGGTTCGCCGCCTGGAGGCGGAGGTCGAGGCTCGCCGCATTAAAGCTGCCGAGGACGCCAAACGCGTGGAGGCGGAGGCCGTCGAGCAAAAACGCCGCGCCGACGAGGACGCGAAGCGCATCGCCGAGGAGACTCGTCAAAAGCAAGCTCAAGCCGCCGCGAATCCGGACGCGATCCTGGGCTCGGCAAAAAAAGAAGTCAAGCTGCCGCAGATACCGAAGCTCCCGAAAAAGGAGCCCGGCGCGCCGTCCAAGCCCGCCGGGCAGGGCGGCGGGGTCTCCGGTCTGCTGCAAAATAAGAAGCTGTTGGCCATTATCGGCGGCGGCGCGGCGGTGATTATCCTTGCCGTCGTGCTGATCGTGACTCTTGGCGGGAATCCTGCCGTGAAACCGCTGACCGAATCGGGCGAGGACTTCAGCGGAGAGTGGTACGACGGCACGTCCGAATCGTACAACATAATCGAGTTCGAAAACGACGGCACAGTCTCAATCGACGCGGGAGACGGCGGCATCGAAACCGCCTCGTACAAGGTCAACGGCGAGACCGTCACCATCGTGCTCGACGACGGCAGCAAGATCGAGCTAGTCCTTGACGGCGACTATATGATCAGCGACGACTATGAATATATACTTACTCGGGAACTCGTGGACGGAAGCGTCGAGACCTACGCTCCGACCGGAAGTTACTACATGAACGGCGACGCTCAAAGCTGGAGACTGACGTTCGCTCAAACCGGCGTGATTGAGATCTTCGACCCGAACAGCGGACCCGTCGCGTGGGACTACATACTCGACGAAGACATGATCCTGGCGGGCGCGGGCGAGCAGCTGAAAATCTTCATCGTCATCGACGCGGACACAATCAAGTCGAACGAGGGCAACATG
>JAITGH010000167.1 GCA_031280855.1 Oscillospiraceae bacterium
CTGCATCAAAATCCGGCGATGACAGTCGCGGAGGTGCTCGGCGGGAACAGTTTCCGGCTCGCAAAGGGAGGGCTTTCCGATGAGGAGCTGCACTCCGACTTTGCGGAGTTCGAGCTATAGGGCGGACACTCGCCCGAGTTAGGGGTAATGTCATAAATGTGTATATTGCTTCGTCTGCCTCCCTTGCAGTATCACAAACAGCGGCGGTCGTTATCCTCGCACTACAACACATTTATGACATTACCGAGTTAGGAGCGCAGCGTGAACGTATTCAACAGATTGGCGCCGTACGTGCAAGACTTCATATACGCGAATAAGTGGACGGAACTGCGCGGGAATCAGATAGACGCCTGTGAGGTCATCTTCGACACGGATAACAACCTGCTGCTGTCAAGCGGTACGGCGTCCGGCAAGACGGAGGCCGCGTTCTTACCGATCTTGACGGAGCTGTGGAACCGCCCGTCGCGGTCGGTCGGCGCGATGTACATCAGTCCGCTTAAAGCCTTGATCAACGATCAGTTCAAGCGGCTGGAGCAACTGTTGCTTGACGCGGATATCCCCGTTACGAAGTGGCATGGCGACGCGTCACAATCGAAGAAGAACGCGTTGGTTAAGCGACCGTCGGGGATCTTGCAGATAACGCCGGAGTCGCTGGAGAGTCTGCTTGTCAACAAGCGCGGCGCGTGTATGAAGATGTTCGCCGACTTGCGATTCGTGATAATCGACGAGGTGCACCATTTCATGCGCGATCAGCGCGGCGTGCAGGTGCTGTGCCAATTGGAGCGTCTCCAACGCCTGACGGATAACATTCCGCGGCGGGTAGGACTGTCGGCCACGCTGGGTGACCTTAACGCGGCAACGAAGTGGCTGAATACCGGCTCCGGGCGTAGTTGCACCGCGCCTGCCCCCGATCTCGGGAAGCGAGGCGTACGCCTCCACGTTGAGCGCTTCGTAAAGGCGGAGACCTCCGGCGACGGCGCCGCGCTCTTACCGGAGCTTGCCGGGCTTGGTGATCGCGCCCACTTCGAGTACCTGTTCAAGATGACGCTCGACAAAAAGACGATCATCTTCACGAATAGCCGTGAGGAGACGGAGTTCGTTATCGCGAACCTGCGTGAGCTGGCGCGTGAGAAGAATGCGCCCGACGTTTACCGCGTACACCACGGTAACGTCTCCGCGCTATTGCGTGAGCAAACCGAAGACGAGATGAAAACGGGCGAGGAGAAGATCGTGACGGGCGCGACGGTAACGCTGGAGCTTGGAATCGACATCGGCGGCTTGGATCAGGCGGTGCAGATCGGCGCGCCGATCGACGTGTCCAGCTTCGCACAGCGTCTCGGGCGATGCGGTCGGCGCGGGCAAGTGCCGCAATTGCTGTTCACATTCGTCGAGGAAATCCGGACGACTGCGGCGGACGTGCTCGGGCCGATTAACTGGTCGTTCATACGCCTGATCGCGATTATCGAACTATACACGCGGTTACGCTGGATTGAGCCGCTGCAACCGCTGCGGCATCCGTACTCGCTGCTCTACCATCAGACGATGAGCACACTGAAGAGCGCGGGTGAGCTTTCGCCCGCTATGCTGGCGCAGGAGATACTGTCGATGTCCGCGTTCGCGGCCATTACTCAGGACGACTTCCGAATATTGCTGACGCACCTATTGGAGACGGAGCACCTACAGCGCACGGAGAACGGCGGCGTGATAATCGGGCGCGCCGGTGAGCCTATCGTGAACCATTTCCAGTTCTACACGGTGTTTACGGTGCCGGAGTATTACCTCGTTAAAGACGAGAATCGCTCAATCGGGACGGTTGACAAAGTCTATCCGGTTGGGATTCGGTTCTCGCTTGCCGGTATAACTTGGGAGACACTGGAGGTCAACGCTAAGGCGAAGGTGATCTTCGTGAAGCGCGTACCGGGTATCTCCGTCGTCGATTGGGACGTGGATTTCGAGTCGGAGCTTCACACCGTACTCGTACGGAAACAGCGTGAGATCTTGCTTGGGGACGATTCATACGTCTACCTGAGCGAGAGTTGCAAGGATCGGCTTACGGAGACGCGGTACTTGACTCGCGGAAGCGGATTGCTGACGAATCTTGTCACGCCGCTGTCGAATCGCAAGTTCGCGATCTTCCCGTGGGTCGGCACGCGGCAGTTGTTCGCGCTGCACTATGCGCTGTGCGCGGTAGGAGTGAAGTCGAAGATCCCGTGGCGCACGTGCGTATACCTGGAGTGCCTATTCGACGGCGACGCGGACGCGCTTGAGCAGATTATCCGCGGAATCTTGCGCAATTCTCCGGATCCCGGCACTCTGCCGCTGCCGGATAACATTCAAATCGACAGCAAGTACAACCCGTTCATTCCGCCGGAACTGCTGCGCAAGCAATTTGTAGAGGATTTCCTCGACTTTGACGGTCTCGTAAGCGCGATGGCGTAGTATAGAGCACCCATTCGCGCAGCTATGCCGAGCCGACGTTACGACGCGTCGCGGATGCGGTCGCCCAAAGCTTTGATGTGCGCGGGAGTAGTGCCGCAGCAGCCGCCGACGTAGGCGGCTCCGCGCTCAACGTACCACATCATGGCGTCGGCGAACTCGTCCGCGCCCGCGCCCTCTATCTGGTTCGGCTGAACGAGCAGCGGAATGTCGGTGCAGGCTTTGAAGCGGTCGAACACCTCGCGAGCTTCAAGCGGGTTAAGCGTGCAGTTGAATCCGACGACGTTCGCGCCGCACATGTTCGCACATGCCGCGAATTGCTCGACGGTTGCTCCCATGTAGGTTGTACCGTCGGCGCGGAACGTTGCGGTGACGAATACGGGCTTAGAGCAGCACTCGTTCGCGGCGCGAAGCGCGATCTCGATCTCGCGAAGGTCGGCGAAGGTCTCCAGCAGTACGTAATCGGCGACCGGAGCACCGGCGGAGATGACGGCGGCGAACTCCGCATAGACGTCGTCGGCTGAAAGCTCGCCATACGGTTCCAGCAATCGCCCGAGCGGCCCGATATCCAGCGCGATTGGTAAACCCGCACTTAGCGCGTTGGTCAGCGATTTCATCAGCATTTGCGTTATGTCGTACTCTGCCAGCGTTGAGCGGTACGGGCTAACGAGGAATGTGTTGGAGGTAGTGATTTGAGCGCCTGCGGCGGCGTACTCCGCGTGAATCTCTCGCACTTGTGAAGCGTGGGAGATGTTGGTAAGTTCCGGGTACTTGCCGAGATCGCCGATCTTCGATTGCAAGTACAGCCCCATCGAGCCGTCAAGAAGTATCGCGTTCATAGGAATCTCCTTCGAGGTTGGGAAACGCCGCGCAAGCTGCGCGGCGTAAACCGTAGTTACAGGCTTGAGCGGATTATTTACCGGCTTTGAGGTCGGCAAGCGCCTTCTTGGCAAGCTCGGCGGCTGACGCGGCGTCCTCGCTGTAGCCGTCGGCGCCGATCTCGTCTGCGTAAGCTTGAGTAATCGGAGCGCCTCCGACAAGGATCTTCAGCTTGCGCCCGGTCTCCTTACGATACGCGTTTAGCGCGTCGGTGGCGTCCTTCATCGCGGGCATCGTGGTGGTAAGCAGCGCGGACAGCGCGACGATCTGGATCGAGGGATCTTCCTTAAGCGTATCGACGAACTTCTCGGTCGGAACGTCAACACCGAGGTCGAGAACCTCAAAGCCCGCGCCCTCAATCATCATCGCGACGAGGTTCTTGCCGATGTCGTGCAGGTCGCCCGCGACGGTGCCGATGATCAGCTTGCCAATCGGCTCCGAGCCCGCGTCCTTAAGCGCGGGTGCAAGCACCTCAACGCCCTTCTTCATCGCACGTGCCGCGATCAGCATCTCCGGCACGAAGATCTCATTATTCTTGAACTTCTCGCCTACAACGCTCATTGCGCCGATCATGGCTTCGTTCAGGATCTCCTTCGCACCTTCTCCGGCTGCGAGAGCTTCCTCAACAAGTCCGGCGACGACCTTCACCTTGCCGTTCTCAACGGCGGTCTTGATTGCCTGTAGTTTCTCTGACATGTATATTTCCTCCAATTTTTTGTTGGCGTGGCTAACGTTGTTACGCGATGGCTTACTTCGCGAATTTCTTGCGGGAGTACTCATAGATCTTGCGGTACAGCAGCTCATTCCCGCCGAAGCTTGTGTTGACGAAGATAGTGTCGAGATAGTCGCCGTAGGTTGCAAGCCACTCGTCGATTTTCGTCTCTTGCTCTTCCGGTGTAAGTTGCGGCCCGAAGAAGCTTCCGACGCTGGGCCCGAACTCAACGTAGATCTTGCCTTTGTTCTCCTTGACGACTTTCAACCGATCGTTCATATCCTGACCCGACCATACGTCGACGTTCGCCTTGACCATCAGCGGAACGATGTTCTCAATCTTCCCGCAACTATGCAGGACGACGTAGTAATCCATCGCGTGCGCGGTATCGCACAGACGCTTGAGGTGCGGGACGAGCATCTCGTCATACGTATCGTACTTGAGGAACGGTTTCTGCTGAGAGCCCCAATCGTCGTGGAAGTAGACCATCGACGCGCCGTAGTACTTCTTATAGTACTGCAGCAGTTTGATGTAGAGATCGGTAAGCTTCTCGAACAAGCGGTGTACGGCGTCCTGACATTCCTCGTCGATGAGCGCGACGGCGGCGTTCTGGAACTCCATGAAGGAGATAAGGCGCTCGAAGTATCCGGTCATGATCCACGCCATAGCGGCGCGTTTCTCGCCCATGAAGATGGGCTTATTGACAGCGGAGTTCCCCTCCCAGTCCCAGGTGTCGATATCGGGGAACGTGATGTGCTTCTCCCACTCGAGCAAGTCGTCGGGATCCTCAAGCAGTTGCTTGGTACCAGGCCGCACCATTGAGCCTCCGACGGCGGGTACCCACTCCCATTGCACGTTGAACATGTCGGGACCGCCGTAGTTCTCCGCGGTAAGGGTGTTCTTCTCGATAACGAAACCTCTGGCGATGTTATCGGGTACGATGATTGGGCAGAACGTGATTACGTCTCCGCCCTGCGGCGTCCAGATCTGCTGACCCTGCAACGCTCCGCCAGAGTCACGTTTAAGCGCGAGCTTAATGTTCTCAAGCGGCGTAACAGGAGTGTTGTAGATCGGCGTTCCGGGCATTGTTCCCATCAGCGACGGGAATGAACCCAGTTTTTCCAGTTCCTTAGAGATATCCATAGTTGGTTCACCCATTCCTTTCTTCTGAATTATACCACACTTTTGCCGATTTGTCAAGTACTTTTTTCAAAGTCGTCGCTTGTAAAAACATATGCGAAAGTAAGCAACAGATCTTGGAAAAACACTTGACAAACGAGACGTTTTGTGGTATAATAGAGGTAAACGCATAAACAAGCCATTAGATCTATCCTGAAACTGCGTATCACTTCACTCTCCACGCTTACAGTACCGCATACGGCGGCAGTCGTCCGCCCCGTACTACTCAGTTTCAAGACAGACCTATTATCGGAGGTACAGACAGTGCAATCAGTTCAAGACATCTGGAACGCAGTATTGCTATTGCTTCAAGACGAGCTTAACCCAACGGCAGTCGACCTATGGTTCGGCGATTGTAAAGTCATGGAACTTGTCGGCCGCGACTTGATCATTCACTGCGAATCTGAGTTCAAACGCGATATAATCGTGGAGCGTTACTTAGACAGATTGACGAAAGCGTTAACCTCTGTATTCGGCGAGGAGATTACTCCGCGTGTACTTTCCGGTAACGAGTCATGGCAGAACGGCAAGTCAATTGTACCGCAATCCTCCGCAACCGTCAAGGAAAAGTACAGCTTCGACAACTTTGTCGTCGGCCCGTCGAACCAACTGGCATACGCGTCCGCCGTCTCCGTCTCCGGGGAGCGTCAAGGCTTCTACAACCCGCTGTTCATCTACGGTAACCCGGGGCTCGGTAAAACGCACTTGCTGTACGCGATCTCCAACAACTTCCGTGAGCATCACCCGAACAGCTCGATCGTCTACGTCAAGGCAGAAAGCTTCATGAACGAGCTTGTCGCCGCGATTCTCCGGAAAGAAACCGAGGCGTTCCGCAATAAGTACCGCAGCGCGGATCTTCTGCTCGTCGACGATATACAGTTCATCGCAGGCAAGGAGCAAACTCAAGACGAGTTCTTCCATACATTCAACTCCCTATACGAGCACGAGCGTCAGATGGTACTGACGTCTGACCGTCCGCCGAAAGATATGCTGAAACTGGAGGATCGCCTTAAGACTCGATTCGAGTGGGGACTGCTGACTACAATCGAGCCGCCGGACTTCGAGACGCGAATCGCAATCGTCAAATCGAAAGCGGACGACAT
>JAITGH010000073.1 GCA_031280855.1 Oscillospiraceae bacterium
CAAAGGCTCGAAATTGAGGGTTGACAAACGGGGCGGCGCGGTGTACAATGGTACGTGATGCGTTATGTAAGCATACGAATCCGCGCGCGTCCGGTTGTACCGAGTAACTCGCAGCGCCATACAGAGGGGGAGAGCCGCAATGAGAGTATTCCGCAGTAAACTTGTCGAGTCCGTGATGTCGGTCGTGCCGATAACCGTGATAGTGCTGATACTCAGCGTGACGGCGGCTCCGATCTCCGGCGGCGAGATCGCGGCGTTCGCGGTCGGCGCGGTGATCCTGATCGTCGGAATGGCTCTGTTCACGTTCGGAGCGGATAGCGCGACAATGCCGATGGGCGAGACGGTAGGGTCATATCTGTCGTCGAGCAAGAAGCTATGGCTGATTCTGATAGCGGGCTTCCTGATCGGGACGTTCGTAACGGTGGCGGAGCCGGATTTGAGCGTGCTTGCAGAGCTTGTAAGCAGCGCCGTGCCCGGTGCGGTGCTGATCTGGACGGTCGGAGTTGGAGTGGGGCTGTTCCTTTTGGGCGCGTTGTTGAGAACGGTGTTCCGAGTGCGGCTGTCCGTACTGCTGATCGTGCTGTACATAGCGGTATTCGCGCTCGCGGCGTTTATCCCCGGGGACTTTCTGGCGACGGCGTTTGACTCCGGCGGAGTGACGACGGGACCGATAACGGTACCGTTTATACTCGCGCTTGGCGTAGGCGTAACCGCCGTTCGTGAGAGCAAAGGCGGCGGTGAGGACAGCTTCGGATTCGTGGCGCTGTGCTCGGTGGGACCGATACTGGCGACGATGGTGCTGAGCCTGCTGTACCGCGGCAAGCCGTTCACCCTAACCGCAGAGGAAATGGAGGTCGCCGGAGGCGTGGTGTCACGGTATCTGGCGAAGTTGCCGCACTATGCGAAGGAGGTTGCGCTTGCGCTCACACCGATACTCGCGCTGTTCTCGGCGTTCCAGATCTTCGCGTTGAAGCTTCCGAAGCGTCGGATCCTGTCGATTGCGATAGGGCTGACGTATACATATGTCGGGTTGGTGCTGTTCTTAACGGCGGCGAACGTCGGATTCATACCCGTGGGTACAGTGATCGGCGCGAAGATCGCGTCATCGAGTTTCGGTTGGGCGATCATACCGCTGGGACTGGTGATGGGCGCTGTAGTGGTGCTGGCGGAACCTGCTGTGCACGTGCTGAATAAGGAGGTCGAGGAAGTCTCGGAGGGCGCGATCTCTCGCAGGGCGATGCTTATGAGCTTGAGCCTTGGCGTAGGCGTGTCAGTCGGGCTTGCGATGGTGCGAGTCTACACGGGGCTGAGCCTATGGTGGCTGATACTGCCGGGCTATGGGTTAGCGCTCGCGCTGAGCTTCTTCGTACCGCCGATCTATACGGCGATCGCGTTTGACTCCGGCGGAGTCGCGTCGGGTCCTATGACGGCGACGTTGCTATTGTCGTTCGCACTGGGCGCGAGCAACGCGCTTGACGGGAACATCATGCGGGACGCGTTCGGAATGGTTGCGATGGTCGCGATGACTCCGTTGCTGACGATCCAGATTCTGGGGCTGGCCGCGGCGATTGGTGAGCGGCACGCGCCTCGGACTCCGCTGTTCAACCAAGAGATGGAGATCATCGACCTGGATTGGGAAGCGGCGTTGTAGGCTCATAGGCGATATGTAAAGGAGGGGGCGAAGTCGTGACGACTGTGAAGATGATATTCGTGATCGTGGAGCGGACGAAGACCGACGCGGTGTGCGGGATTGGGAAGAAGTGCGGCGCGATCTATACGACTGTATCGCTGTGCCGAGGCACGGCGAGTACGGAGATACTGGAGTACCTTGGGCTTGGCGAGGCGGAGCGTGCGATGGTGTGCTTTATCGGCTCGAACGCGGTAGCGTACGAGATACTGCGCGGGCTTCGCGATGAGCTAATGCTTAGCCGAGCCGGTCACGGGGTCGCGTTCACGGTGCCGCTGGCGTCGATCGGCGGGCGGCGCGTAATGGAGATGCTGATGGGTAACCCGGAGGTCAATGCTGATATTGTGGAGGATAGACCGGTGCAAGGAGAGTACGACCTGATTATCACGGTAGTGAACCGCGGATTCGCGGAGAGCGTAATGGCGGCGGCTCACGCTGCGGGAGCGCGAGGCGGGACGATCGTTCCTGCTCGCGGTACGAAGAAGAATGACGAGGCAGACTTCTTGGGCGTCGCGATCCACCCGGAGAAGGATCTCGTGCTTATCCTGGCGGATCGATCGACGCGCCATGAGCTTATGCAGGCGATCGCCGACGGCGCGGGGTTGAAGAGCGAAGGGCTGGGCTTCAGCTTCGCACTCCCTGTAAGCGACGTTGCGGGGATCGCGAAGATTCTGCTGTAAGAACCTGTTGACATAGGCTTCGGGGACTACCCGGAAACGCATCTCTGACCTCCGACTACTGCCATTATACCATAAATCAGTGCAATTGTCAAGTGTTTTCTTGCGATTCCGCAAAGATTGTGCACTGTTCACAAGTGTGACGCAATGCCGCTGTCTACGTTTGTGCAGCTTGCACAAACTTTACAAAATCGCAAGAAAACACTTGACAAATGCACCGATTTGTGGTATAATAACGGTAGTCAGGGATCGGAATCGTCCGAGTGGTACGTTTGTTCAAAATAATGCTTGCTTTTTATCTGCGGTTGTGCTATCATAGTGAGTTAGAAGCACTCAGGAGGATATAATACCCATATGGTAATCACACAATACGAGCTGAACGAGCAGAACGTCGCTCGCGCTACCGTGGAGCTTTCTCACGAGGAGTTCGATAAGGCTCTGAACGCTGTCTATCTTAAGAATAGATACAGCATTAACGTACCCGGCTTCCGCAAGGGTAAGGCTCCCCGCAAGATGATGGAGAAGATCTATGGCGAAGGGCTCTTCTATGAGGACGCGCTTAACGACACGATCCCGGAGATCATGCGGTTCATCACCGAAGAGAAAGAGCTGAAACCCATCGCGCAGGCTTGGGTCGATAACGCCGACCGCAATGACGATACCGGGCTCGTTCAGGTCACCATGAATATCCCGAACTACCCGGTTATCGAGCTTGAGCCGTACGCCGGGCTAAGCGCGGTTCGTAAGACCGCCGTGGTAACCGATGCGGAAATCGACGCACGAATCGACGAAGTTCGTGCTCGCAACTCCAGCCTTGTACCGTGCGACCGTGCGGCGAATCTCGGCGATACCGTCGTGATTGACTACGTCGGCTATATCGATGGTCAACCGTTCGCCGGAGGTAAGGCGGAGGGCTCGAGCCTCGAGCTTGGCTCCCACCAATTCATCGACACGTATGAGGCTCAGCTTGTAGGCTCCCGAGCCGGCGACGACGTCGAGGTTCACGTCAAGTTCCCGTTCGATTACCATAGCGAGAATCTGCGCGATAAGGACGCGACGTTCAAGGTCCACGTCCACGAGGTTAAGGAGCAGCTCCGCCCGGAGTTGGATGACGAGTTCGCGAAGGACGTCTCGGAGTTTGAGACGCTGGCAGAGTACCGCGACAGCATCCGCGCCGAGTTGCTGGAACGCAAGGAAAACGTGGTGCGCGATGAGTTCTACGGGCTCATCATGGAGCAGATTGTCGACTCCGCGAAGCTTGAACTTCATGACTCCGTGATTGACGAGCAAACTCAAAACATGCTTGCGCAACAGGGCGCGAGTAT
>JAITGH010000211.1 GCA_031280855.1 Oscillospiraceae bacterium
CCGGCACCATGGTCGCAAGCCCCGTAAGCGCGAATGCAACCGCGACTCGGTTCGTTACATAGAACAGCGCGATCATCAGCACGATCGGCGGCAGTATGTTCAGCGCGACCAGCAGCGGATACTGAAAGAACGCCGCGAAGTCCTGACGGCGAAGCTCCGCCTCCGGCGCGAAGTAGAGACTCATCACACCCAGAAACGCGCCCAGCAACACCATGGCGGCGAACGCCTCAATCACGCGTACCGCATAGCTTCGCCGCGCCGACGTCAAATCAGGGTAAATCCGACCGTTACAGACGTTGCGAGTCTGCACGCTTCCACGTACGGAGCGAGCCAATCCGTCAAGCAGTTCCGACGGCTTCGCCAGCTTCACGCCCTCGCGATACAGCCCGTCATAGTCGTCGAACGAGTAGAACTTCCCGTCATTGAAGTCGTACGTATTCGCAACGATTGCCGCGCCGTACCGCGCCGCGCACGGTTTCAGCACTTGCTCCGGCATTCGCGACAGCCACAGCGTTCGCGACCATTCCGGACGGAACGCCAAGCGTCCTCGCAATGGTCCCAGCCAGAATCGCTTGATCCGACGCTCCGGCGACTTCACATCGCGCAGAAACGTCCACCGCCGCGAGTAGTACTCCTCATCCGAGCACGCGCCTATCCCATGCAAGAATCCGTACACCAACCGTACGAGCAAATACTTCACCAATCCCGGCTGACAGATCAGGCAATACCTGAACATCTGCGTGTCAAGTGCACGAGTATACAGCACTTCCTCAAACATTATGAACTGTTTCATGTGTTCTTGTCGACGGTCTTCATCGGTTTCAGATTACCCTGTTTAAGAGCGCGTGCGTCCAACTCCGCAAGCACTGACTCGAGCGGCACGTCAAGCTGCGCCAGCATGACAAGCAGGTGGTACAGCAAGTCGCCGACCTCCCCGACCAGCGAATCGGCAGTGTACGCTCCGCGCTCATAGTTCTTCGCCGAGATTATCGTCTCGGCGCACTCCTCGCCAAGTTTCTTAAGTATCTTGTCCAGCCCCTGCTCAAACAAGTAGCGGGTGTACGAACCCTCCGCCGATTCGCGCTTGCGGTCAAGCACGACCTTGTACAGCGAACTGATCGCGTTAGAGTCGTTCATGGAGTACCTCTCTATATCTGTCGTTAAAAGAAGCCGTGCGAACGCGGTAAGCTAATGTACAAGCGGAAGCTCGCGGAAGAAGCAGCTTGTCTCGCCGGTATGGCAAGTCGGGCCGTCCGGACGGCACATCAGCAGGATCGCATCGTCGTCGCAATCGCACAGCACGCGCTCGACATGCAGATAGTTACCGCTCGTCGCACCCTTGTTCCACAGCTCGGAGCGCGAGCGGCTCCAGAACCACGCGGTTCCCGACTCCAGCGTCAGTCGAAGCGCGTCCTCATTCGCATAGCCCAGCATAAGCACCAGCCCGGTATCCGCGTCCTGCGCGATCACCGGTATTAGCTCCGACTTCTCAAAGTACTTGCCAAGTTCCATCGTGTTACCTCACACGCGCCTGCGCCCGAGGGTAACAGCCCTCGAGCGGCAGACGAATACGTCAATTGAAATAGTCCGGCAGATTCGGAGTCGGGGACTCCTCGACCTGCGGGTTCGACTCCGCAAACGTTACGGTAAGCTCCACGTCTTCGCCTTTGCCGTCAACATAGCGGTAAACCGTAAGCACCGCGGTATCGCCCGCGCCGTAGTTCTTGCGCATATACGCGATAAGGTCGGAGTGGCTTTGAATCTCGTGCTTGTCGATCTTCGTGATCACGTCGCCCAGCTCGATCCCGGCAAGCTCCGCCGCTCCGCCCGGCACGATCTCGATAACGCCCGCGCCTTTTATCGAGCGCCCGTTATTCCGATCCCGCCCGTCTATGCTGCGTACGCTGACCCCGAGCACCGGGCGCGGGCGATAGCCCTTCTCCTGCCACTCTGCGATCAAACCGCGCACGTCGTCCATCGGAATCGCGAACCCGAGCCCCTCCACGGAGGTCTCGCCGCTCTTCGCCGACGCAATCCCGATTACCTCGCCGCGATCGTTGAACACCGGTCCGCCGGAGTTCCCCTTGTTTATCTGCGCCGAGATCTGGAACATCTTGATCCCCGTATCGCTGAGGGAGTCCGTGTGGATCTCACGATCGAACGCGGACAGCATTCCGCCAGTCATGGTAAACGAGAGGTACCCGAGCGGATTCCCGATGACGTAAACCTCTTCGCCGACGCGCATGTTGTCAAGCGAGCCAATCGGCAGCGGCGTAAGCTCCGCCGCAGGTTCTATCTTCAGCAGTGCGACGTCGTTCGCCGGTTCCGCTCCCACGACTACGGCGTTGTACTCCGTACCGTCATGCATGGAGATCTTGACGTCCAGCCCGCTGTTGTACGCGTCCTCGACAACGTGGTTGTTCGTGACGATGTACCCGTCAGAGCTGATTACGAATCCCGATCCGCTGATCGTACCCGTTTGAGGTCCGAACCAGTCGTCCTGCACGGTTATCTCGACAGAGATCCCGACGCACGAATCGACGGACTGCGCGAAGATTTCCGGCGCGGTAAGTGCGGAGCCGTCGGTAAGCGGAGCTCGCGGTGCTTTAGTCTCGGCGACCGAGTTATCAGCCGCTCTCGCCGTTGCCGTCGGCGTCGGTGAGACGTACGGCTCCGATACGGTGATCGGCGCGTTGTTCTGCTCGATCAGGTAGTGGATTCCGATGCCGAGCCCTCCGCCGCCGATCAGCAGGCATAGGATCAGCGCGGCCGCCATCAGGCGCATTCCCGATCTGCCGCGTTCGCTCGGGCGGCGCTCATACTCGTCGTCTTCGAAGTCGTCGTAACTCGCCTTCACCGGCGGCGCGGTACTCCGCACAGTCGCCGCAGTTGCAGTCGCGCCGGGTTGCGGAGGCGTGTACGTTACGCCGGGTTGCGAGGTCGCCGCAGTCGCGCCGGGTTGCGGAGGCGTGTACGTTACGCCGGGTTGCGAGGAGTAGCTGGGAGTGTACCCGGTTGACTCGCGCTCCGGGGTTTGCCTTTCATTGTTCATTGATGTGTTCCCTCCACTGATGTGATGACTCTAGTATAACCTACTATTATGTCAAAACTGTTAACGATTTGCATAAAGTTTGTAAATTCGTTCAAGCTCACCCGGTTCAAGTCCCACACCGGCTCGAATCAGATTCGGAGGGTCGACGGTAAAGTCAACGACCGCGCTGGCGATCCCATGCTCGCACCGTCCGCCGTCCACAATCGCCGCAATGCGACCGCCGAACACGCGCATGACCTCGTCCGCGTCAACAGCGGGAGCGCCGCCGCTCATGTTCGCACTCGTACACGCAAGTACTATGCCGGTCTGCTCGAGCAGCTCCTGCGCAACCCAATTCTGAGGAATGCGGTAGCCGCGGCTCAA
The DNA here is from genome assembly GCA_031280855.1 of Oscillospiraceae bacterium. Taxonomy (GTDB): domain Bacteria; phylum Bacillota; class Clostridia; order Oscillospirales; family Oscillospiraceae; genus JAISJH01. Next base: position 3,416 of record JAITGH010000211.1, read on the forward strand.
ACCATCGACGTCAAAGATTGCGGTCACGCCGCTCTCCAGCAGATCTTTGGCGAACATCGGCACGGCAATCTCGGGTTCCGCAAGTACGCTAACCGTGTAGTATACGCTTAACGCGTCATCCGCAAGGCACGTGATCGGCTTATCGGGCGCACTGCCCTTAACCGCGTTAAGCTTATGCGCATTCTTCGGCAGCGCCGCCAGTCCGTAGACCGTCTCCGTCGGGATCGCCACGATCTCACCGCCGTTCAGAAGCTCGGCGGCTCGAACCAGCCCGTACGCGTCGGTGCCAAGTCGTTCGGTAGTGTACATCGGGTCCTCCTGCTATTCGTCGACGGCGGCGAGCTGCTCCGCTTGAGCCGCTGCGCGAAGCGCGTCCACGACTTCGTCAAGGTCGCCGTTCAAAATCGACTCAATCTTGTATAGAGTCAAGCCGATCCTGTGGTCTGTGACTCTGCCCTGCGGGAAGTTATACGTACGAATACGCTCATTGCGAGAGCCTGTGCCGACTTGGGAGCGACGCTCCGCCGCGATCGCCGCCGTCTGCTTCTCGCGCTCCGCTTCAAGCAGCTTACTGCGAAGCACCTTCATGGCACGGTCGCGATTCTTGTACTGACTGCGTTCGTCCTGACACTCCACGACGACTCCGGTGGGCAGGTGAGTGATACGGATCGCGCTGTCCGTACGGTTGACGTGCTGACCTCCCGCGCCGCTTGCGCGGAACGTGTCGATTTTGAGGTCGGACTCCTTGATGTCGAACTCGACTTCCTCCGCTTCCGGCAGAACCGCGACGGTGACGGTGGAGGTGTGAATCCTGCCGCTGGTCTCCGTATCGGGTACGCGCTGAACGCGGTGCACTCCGCTTTCGAACTTCAGCTTGCTGTACGCGCCGTCACCCTCCACGATGAACTCGCACTCCTTTATGCCGCCAAGCTCCGTCTCGTTGAGGTTAGAGATCTCTACCTTCCAACGCTTACCCTCGGCGTACATCGAGTACATCCGGAACAGCGAGTGCGCGAACAGCGCGGACTCCTCGCCGCCCACGCCGCCGCGTATCTCGACGACGACGTTTTTCGAGTCGTTCGGGTCGCCGGGCAAGAGCAGCAGCTTGCACTTGCGCTCCCACTCGTCCATCAGCGCGAGCGCGGACTCGCGCTCCTCCCGAGCCATCTCGCGGAACTCAGGATCCGCCATTAGCGCGTCCGCGTCGGCGGCGGCAGTCTTCGCGGCTTGGTAGGCGCGGTATGCCTCCACCAGCGGCGTCAGTTCCTTGACTTCTTTTGAGACCCGCGTCAGCGCGGTCATATCGTTATAGACCCCCGGGGTCGCCATATCAGACTCCAGCGAGGCGTACTTCTCGGCAATCGTTTGTAACTTTTCAATCATAACGCTCCATTATACCACACTTTTGCCGATTTGTCAAGTGTTTTTTTGCGTGAAATTCGGCTAAGAAAAATGTCAATATGGTATGCAACAACCTGTCACTGTCAAGAGGGAATGGGTTCTTCCGATAATATGGTGAAAGTAGGTTGACATAAGGTATCGATACCCTAGCATACGATATCGGATGCTTGAAATTACTGACTCTGATGAAGTTAGTGCGATGCACAGAAG
>JAITGH010000007.1 GCA_031280855.1 Oscillospiraceae bacterium
CTAATATGAGCCCGGCGTGATGACGCACGTAAATTAACGCTTGCAATTTACGACACGCAGTGCTATAATGGGTGAGAGGGTGACCTCGCACTGGGAGGTATATACATTGAAATATATACTGGTAATCGGCGACGGGATGGCGGACGTCGCGCTTGAGCGGCTGAACGGCCGCACTCCGCTGGAGGTTGCGAGTAAACCGCGCATAGACTCGCTGGCGCGGAGTTCAAGCTACGGCACGGCGGTGAATTGCCCGCAGGGCTTACCGGCGGGCAGCGATACCGCTATACTCAGCATATTCGGGTGTGACCCGCGTAAGTACTACTTTGGGCGCGCTCCGCTGGAGGCGGCGGATCAGGGCATCGGCGTGCCCGACGGCTCGATCGCGTTCCGGTGCAACATGGCGTGCGTTATGCCTGACGAGTCGGGGAAGTTGGTAATGCAATCGCACTCCGCCGGAGGGATAGACGGGGCTACGGCGCGTGCTCTGATAGTCGACTTGCTCGAAGACGCGGAGTACTCCGCCGCGCTAAGCGGTGCGGGCGTGACGATCTACCCGTCGGACAGCTATCGCCATATCGGGGTTCAGCGCGGCACGGCGGCGTCGGCGCTTGAGATGTACGCTCCGCACGATAACCTTGGACGCGCAATCGAGGAGATCATGCCGCAGGGCAGTGATAACGCCGAGACTCTTGCGAACCTGGTGCGGCAGAGCGTCCCGATACTCTCGCGGCATCCGTTAAACTCGGCTCGAGTCGCGGAGGGTAAACTTCCCGCGAACTGCGTGTGGATGTGGGCGAACGGGACGTCCGCGACTCTGCCGTCGTTTGAGACGCGGTACGGGGTTCGCGGCGCGGTGATCAGCGCGGTGCCGCTATGCCGTGGGATCGGCGCGCTGCAAGGCATGGAAGTCATACGCGTTGAGGGCGCGACGGGTGAGCTTGACACGAACTATGAGGGCAAGGCGGCGGCCGCGCTCGCCGCGCTTCGACGGGGATTGGACTTCGTCGCGGTTCACATTGAGGCTCCGGACGAGTGCACTCACTGCGGCGATCTTACGGGTAAGATTCAAGCGATCGAGCGCATTGACTCGCGATTCCTCGCGCCGCTGGTGGACGCAATGGGTGACGAGCGATTCCGCTTGCTGCTGCTTAGCGATCACTATACGCTGAGTACGGACGGCTCACACGGTGCGCAGCCGGTGCCGTTCATCATATACGACTCTCACGAACCGCAAGTCGGGGTCGACAGCTACAGCGAGGCGATGTGCCAACCCGGCGAGACGATACCCGACGGTACCGCGCTAATCTCAAAACTAATTCGACACTAAGGAAACCATATGCCAACGTCTGCATTCAAGCCATGCGACATACTATTGCCGCGCTGCGGCATCGACATGAGCAAATGGGCGGTCATCGCGTGCGATCAGCACACGTCGGAGCCCGAGTATTGGAACCGCGTGCAACGCGCCGTCACCAACGTACCCAGCGCCTACTACATGATGCTGCCGGAGCATCGCTATCGCGACGCGAACATCGATGAGCTGATCTCCGGCACGCGTTCCGCAATGGACGCGTACCTTCGTGGCGACGTCTTCAATACCGTGCTCGACAGCTATGTAATCGTCGAGCGAACCCTGTACAACGGAAAAGTTCGGCAAGGGATAGTCGGAGCGATCGACCTTGAGCTTTACGATCCCGCGCCGCATCCGGACTCCACGGTACGCGGTACCGAGGCCGTCGTGCCGGAGCGTCTGCCGTTGCGAATTCGGCTGCGTGAGGACGCCACGATCGATATGCCGCACGTCCTGCTGATGACTGACGAGCGATTCAACTTCACATCGGAGGAATTGCAATCGCTGGAGTTACTGTACGATTTCGAGCTAATGGAGGGCGGCGGACACATAACCGGGCGGCGATTGCCGTCCGATAGCACGATTCGCGTTCCAAGCTCTGACCTGTTGCTCGTTGGTGATGGCAATCACTCGGTAGCGAGCGCGAAAGCGTGCTGGGAGCGAGCGAAACCTACGCTGTCGGCGGAGGCGCGTGAGTCGCACCCGCTGCGGTTCGCGCTTGCGGAGGTCGTCAGCATCCACGACGCGTCGATGGAGTTCGAGCCGATCCACCGCATCGTCTTCGGTTGTGAGCCGCAACGCCTATTAGAGACGATGACGCGAGAGATTCCCGGCGGCGAGGAGATCGGCTACGCCTACAACGGACACGCGGGACTAATTCACGTGCCGTCGCTCGGGGCGGTGCAGACGTTCCTTGACGCGTACTCGGAGCGCGGTCATATCGACTATATCCACGGGGACGACGTCGCGGTGCGGCTATCGCGGGAGTCGGGCGCGTTGTCGATCATACTGCCCGCGATCAACAAGAGCGGATTCTTTGAGCTGGTACGGCGCGACGGCGCGTTCCCGCGTAAGGCGTTCTCCATCGGTTCGGCGCGGGATAAGCGATACTACCTCGAGTGCCGCCGGCTGACGCTTTGACCTGCTATGAACGGGAACATGAACACTCAACACGCATTCGCGAAGATTAACCTCTGTCTTGACGTACTTGGGAAGCGGAAAGACGGGTATCACGATGTGCGCACGATAATGCACTCGATCGCGCTGGGCGATACGATCAGCATCGTGCAAACCGCGGGGCGCGGGGTGAAGTTCATCTGCGACACGCCGTACTTGCCGTCGGACGATCGCAACAACGCGGTTAAGGCAGTCAAGCTGTTCATCGCTGCGGCAGGGCTGAGTCACGATTTTCGGCTGACGCGGCTGAATATCCATTGCATAAAGCGAATCCCGGTGTGCGGAGGTCTGGGCGGCAGCAGCTCCGACGCGGCAGCGGTACTGCGGTTGATGAACCGCACATGCGGGTATCCGTTTACTACGAAGCAACTCGCCGCGATGTCGCATACGCTGGGCTCCGACGTACCGTTTGGCGTGATTGGAGGATGCGCGCTGTGCGAGGG
>JAITGH010000062.1 GCA_031280855.1 Oscillospiraceae bacterium
GAATCACGACAGATTCCCCGACTGCGATAGGCTCAGAATCCTTCCCGTCGATGGAAATCACCGCTTGTCCCTCGCATTCGTACGCAAGTTCAATGTGGTCGAACTGCCGCAATACCTCCGGCGGCGAATCGACTGCACAGATCGGCGTTACCTGTACGAAGTCCGACGTGGGCTCCAAAATCTGCCCTCCGGCAAACTTTGAATACGCTGTCGAACCGGTCGAGGTCGCAATTATTACCCCGTCTCCGCGTATATTTCGCGTTATTTCGTAATCTTCTCCGTAAATTTTCGCAATTACGCGAATCGGTCGCGGATACAGACCTCGATACAATACCACTTCATTTATCACTATCCGTTGCCGAACATTCAAAACGCTACGATATTCCGTAATGTATTCGCCGCGAACAATACGCTCGAGCATAACCTCAAGCTCACCGCGACCAAACGCGCACAAATGACCGACACTTCCCAAATTCACGCCGAGCACAGGAATCTCGCGCTCTACAGCATACGGCGCCGTGTGAAGGATTGTACCGTCACCGCCAAGTGTGAGCAATAAATCGCACTCAGCATTAGCGAGAACATCAACGTCTAATATCTCACATCTCGTAGAATTTACACCGTAATTCCGTAATATGTTGGAGACTTTTTCCGCGATCGCTCCCCCAACATCTCGGCTTGGGTTCGAGCAAATCAGTACCCTCATGCTCAACTTTCCGCTAACTCTCTCAGCTTTACAGCGAATGTCTCAGCGTCCAACCCCAGCGATTTCCACAGGACAGAGACTTCGCCATGCGTCACGAATCGGCTCCCGCAATTGCACAGCGTTACCCTACGCGGTATAACTCCGATTGCCGCAAGCTCCGCGAGTATTACCTCGCCGACACATCCGTGCTCCACAACATCCTCCAAGACCGCAAGACGTCCGGTTTCGCGAACCGACTTCGCAATTTCAGTGACATCCAGCGGTTTTATTCGCACCAATCGTATCATTTGTCCCGTTATTCCGGACTTTCTCAGTGCATCAGCCGCATTTATCGCCATCGTCCCGTATGCAACCACCGTAACTTTACACGGCTCGGACGCTCGTGCGACCTCCGTAAACTCACCGCTGCCGCGAGGATACCGGATCGCAACGGGGTGCGAGTCCTGCGACAACGCCGCTCGAAGTACCATGCGAAGTTCGTCGAACGTTGCGGGACAGTAGACCTCGAGGTGCGGTATCGCCATGAGCATCGGCAAGTCAAAGATTCCGTGGTGATTCTCACCATCCTCGCCGACCAGCCCACATCGATCGACCCCGATTACCACAGGCAGTGAGAGCATTGCAATATCGTGAATCAGGCTATCGTACGCTCTTTGCAAGAACGTCGAGTACACCGCGAACACCGGGCGAGCGCCCTGTTTAGCCATCCCTGCAGCCATGGTCAGCGAATGAGCCTCCGTAATGCCCTCGTCGAAGAATCGGTTGGAGAATCGCTTCGCGAAACCGTCTAAGCCGGTGCCATACGGCATCGCGGCAGTAATCGCGCAGATCCGCGGATCCTCCTCCGCCAGGCGCGTCAGCTCACTCCCAAAAACCGTCGAATACGTCTGCTGAAAACTCGGCTCCAACGGCTTCGACGAGTCGAACGCGCTCACTCCATGGTACAAATCCGGGTTTAACTCGGCAGGCTCGTAACCTTTACCCTTTGTCGTAAGCACATGAACAATCGCAGGGCAACTTGAGTCCCGCGCCTCCTTCAATAGGAACACTATCTTCTCAACGTCATGCCCGTCAACCGGTCCGAAGTATCGGAATCCGAGATCCTCAAACATGTTAGCTCCGGAACTTAACAGCAGACGCTTGACACGCTGTTTAATCGCACGTGTAAAGTGAAATAGCTTCTCACCAATCCTATGCCGCATCAAGAACTTCCGATACCGCCGTTTAAGGTTGTAGTACGACGGCCGCTCCGCAAGCCGCTTCAGCATATGCGCGACCGCGCCGACGTTCGGCGCGATACTCATCTCATTATCATTCAATATAACTACGAGCCGCTCCGCGCTATGCCCCGCATTCTCGAGTCCCTCGTACGCAAGTCCTCCGGTCAATGCTCCATCGCCAATCAAGCACGCGACTTCGTAACTCTCACCCTGTAAAGTTCTCGCCCTTGCCATGCCGAGTGCAACCGATACAGAGTTCGACGCATGTCCCGCGATAAACGCGTCCGCGATCGACTCCGACGGCTTCGGAAAACCTGAAAGCCCTCCGAATTGCCTCACGCTGCCGAATTGCTCCTTCCGACCGGTCATTATCTTATGCGGATAGCACTGGTGCCCTACATCGAACACGATACGATCCGTGTACGGGTCGTACACCCTATGTATCGCTTGCGTTAGCTCCACTATACCAAGGTTCGACGCAAGATGTCCGCCCGTTTTCGATATCGTATCAACTATTATCTGTCTAGTTTCGTCCATGAACCTCTTCCTCGACCGCCGCAACGCACAACGCCTCACCGTCTGTAAACACTCGATGGAATCTCACGCTGTCAAGCTTATCTACTTGCATCGAGCGCAATCCTATTGAAAGCCCTCTGCCATCCAACTTACCATATGCCTCTTTCTTTGTCCAGTATTCCAGCAGCTCGACCGCGCTATCGGCGCGCTCACCCTCCGCAAGCACGATCTGCGCGAAGCGACCAATGTCACGCAATCGCGCAATTCGGCTCAGCAGCTCAACGTCAATCCCAACTCGAGAGTCCGCTACCGCCGCCGCCGCATAACCCCGAACATGTGACAAGCTAATATACTTGCCGGGAGTTTCCGGCAGGTACGGCTTACCAAGTTCGCTACGCTCCACCGGAGCGTCTCCGATAACGGAGCGCACAAGCGTCCACGCAAGTTCACGTTCCGAACCGGGGTCGCAACGCTCCACAATTACCCTCAACATAGTTACAGTCTAACATATTTCTCGGGAAATGTCAATCACTTATTCAAAACTATTTTCAGAAGCCTCCCCATGGTCTGCAAATCCGACATGCGTTCCGGGTGCCACTGTACACCCAATATCGGACACGAGTTATGTACAATCCCCTCGATCACGCCGTCACACGACCATTGAATCGCCGTCAACCCTTTCCCAAGCCGTGCAATCCCCTGATGATGTGCCGACGTCACGTCAAGCTCTGTTCCAAACAAGGACGTAAGGACAGAGCCTTCAGCGATTCGAGTCGAGTGGATTCGCAGGCATCCCGCCGCATCCCGCGAGTGCACCAGCCTCAAATCAATGGGCAAATCCTGAATCAGCGTCCCGCCGAACCACACGTTCAAAAGTTGCAGTCCTCTGCAAATACCCAATACCGGCTTACTCGCCGCCATGAAGCAAGCCAACAGCGCAAACTGCTTCCTATCGATCTCCGGATTAACATCCGTCGAACCACGAATCGTCTCACCGTAGAAAAGCGGCTCTACGTCGTCGCCGCCGGGCAATATCAACGCGTCGAACTCGCTCGGCTCGACGCAATCTAAACTCGCGGCGGTCTCATAACCCGCGGCTTCTGCCGCCGCGCCTACATTCCCCGCACGCTCAACCGCCGACGCGGCTATCAGTATACGTCCCATCTTCCGTCACCTCCATATACCACGGTATGCGGAGATAACTTATACGTGAATCCTGGGTACGCGAGCCGACACGCCGCACAGCACCTCATACGTTATAGTGCCCAACCGGTTCGCAACCTCTTCAACCGTGATATGCTCCCCGAACAGCTCGGCTTCGTCAAGTTCGCGTACGCCCTCGACCTCCGTAACGTCGACCATCGTCAAGTCCATGCAAACGCGGCCGACGATCGGCGCACGCTGACCCGCGATCCATACGCTGCCGCGATTCGACAACATTCGACTGAACCCGTCGCCGTATCCTACGCTTAGCACAGCGATACGGCGAGCCGTAGGCACAACCCACGTCCTGCCATACCCGACCGCCGTGCCCGCCGGAACGTCGCGAACCCGGCAGACCCGCGCCTTCCACGTCATTGCGGGCTTCAAACCCTCCGCCCCGGCGAAGTGCCCGTACAGCGCGATCCCGGGACGAACCAGATTATATGGAGCCGCATAGCTCTCCGCATGTCGGCACACTCCGCCGGAGTTCGCGCAATGCAGCACTCTAGCCGACGAAGGCGCAATCTCTCGGAATCGCGCAATCTGAGTGCGCGTATAGTCGTCGCTCTCGGCGTTGCACTCGTCCGATACCGACAGGTGCGTGAACGCGCCATCGACCTCAAGATTCTGAAACCGCTTCGCGTTGAATCGCTCAAACTCCCCGATCCCAAGCCTCGTCATTCCCGTGTCGATCTTCAAATGGCACTTCAGCCTCAAGCGCGTCAGGGCGGAGTTATACGCCTCCGCAAGTTCCATCGATGCGATCGTCTGCGTAAATCCTCGAGCCGCAAGCACATCCGCGTAGCGCGGATCCGTAACCCCGAATACGAGGATCTCACAACCAATCCCGGAGTCGCGCAACTCCAGCGCCTCATCAATCGTCGCGACCGCGAAGAAGTCGCAGCCCTCAGCCTCGAGCCTTCGCGCTACCTTGACCGCGCCATGCCCGTACGCGTTCGCCTTGACGACTCCGCAGACGCGAACGCCGCACCGCGACCTCAGCCACCGATAGTTCCACGCGATGTTATCGAGCGAAACCTCTGCGTAGCAACGTCTCACGTCTAAGCTCAACGCAATATCTCCTCAAGCGCGGCAATCAACCTCCGCATTGACTCGTCAGTTCCGATGGTTATCCGCAAATAGTTCTCGATTCGCGGCAGATTCCACCAACGCACCAGTACTCCGCGATCGCGAAGCTCTCGGTACAGCCGTTCGGCGGGAACCAGAGAGTGCGCCGCGAACACGAAGTTTGCAGAGCTTTGCGTAACGTCAAACCCCATCTCTCGAAGCGTCGCGGCAGTCTGTTCACGGGTCGCTATGATCGCGCCGCAAGTCTCGGCGAGATACTCGGTATCCGCAAGCGCGGCATACGCTCCCGCAAGCGCGAGCCGATCCATCGTGTAGGAGTTGAAGCAATCGCGCACGACTCGAAGCCCCGCGATCAACTCCTCCGAGCCCTTCGCGTATGCGGCTCGAAGCCCTGCCAGCGAGTACGACTTCGACAGCGTCTTCACAATCAGCAGGTTCGGATACCGCTCAACCAGCGACTCCGCGCTTACAACGTCGGCAAAGTCGATGTACGACTCGTCGATCAGCACTACGTGTCCGGCGTTTGAGGCGACGATGCGCTCGACGTCGCGAAGCTCAAGCGCGACTCCGGTCGGAGCGTTCGGATTCGCGAGTATGACGCAGCCGTCAACTCCGCAGAACCGCTCCACCGGAACGGTGAAGTCGCGGTTAAGCTCAATCGGCAGGTACTCCGCGCCGAACATTCGCGCCCACACCGGGTAGAAACTGTATGTCACATCCGGCGCATAGAGCTTACGTCCATTGAAGAACGCAATGAACGCCATCGCGAGCAACTCGTCAGAGCCGTTGCCCCGGAAGATCCCGGGCGAGTCCGGCACAGGCGGGTAGAGCCGCAAATCGGCGTTAACAGCTTCGCGAATCGCGTCCAATACTCTCGGCGACGGCGGATACGGATTCTCGTTAGTGTTCAGCTTCACAAGGTCGGCGGACTTGGGTTGCTCGCCCGCTACGTACGGAGTCTGCGCCTTGATCTGCTCCGACCAGTAAGTTTTGTTCATACGCGATTGCTCTCCAGCCACGCCAACGCGGTCTCCGCAAGATGCTCCATCGTCGACGGCTCAAACGGATCCGGCAGCCCTGACGCTTCGACCAGCTCCGTGAACGTCTTCGTTCCGGCGTACCCGACAAATCGGCGATACGTTGCCCACGCGCTCTCGTGGTCACTAAGATCCATCTGCCAAAACGCGAGTGCGTTCGCCTGAGCCAAGCAATAGTCGATATAGTAGAACGGGCGCTCATAGATATGCGACTGCGCTTGCCACCGTCGGCCTTCACGGTAAAACGGAGTCTCCGACACGTCAAGATACGGGCGGTACTCCGACTCCAGCTTCGCCCATAGTTTGTTGCGCTCATCCGGCGTTATATCCGAGTTCTCATATATGATATGCTGGAATTCGTCAACCATACAGCCATACGGCAAGAACGTCAACGCCGATGCCGTGTGGCTGTACAGATACTTCTTCGTCTGAGCGCCAAAGAACAGCTCCATCCACGGGTGAGTCAGGAACTCCATACTCATGGAGTGCGTCTCGGCAGTCTCATAGGTGTACTCGCGCAGCGAGTACGGGAACACTCCATGGGCGCAGTAGCCCGCGAACGCGTGACCGGCCTCATGAGTCAGCACGTCAATATCGTCGGAGGTACCGTTGAAGTTCGCGAAGATGAACTCCGCGTCATACGCGGCAAGCGAGTCACAGTAGCCGCCGCCGGATTTGCCGGGGCGCGTCAGCACATCGAACAGCTCATCCTCCAGCATCGCGTCGATGAACTGCGCAGTATCATCGCTCAGCTCATGGTACATGCGCTTCCCTGCCTCGAAGATCTGCTCGGGAGTACCAATCGGCTTCGCGTTGCCGTCCGAGAACTCGTAGGCGTCGTGGTAGAGCGTCAGACGCTCGACTCCGATGCGCTTCGCCTGCTCCGCCTTGAGGCGCTGTACGACCGGCACGATGTAACGCTTCACGCCCTCACGGAATTTTGCGACTTTCGCCGCATCGTAGCAGTTGCGCGTCATACGATAGTAGCCAAGTTGCACGAAGTTCGGATAGCCGAGCTTACGCGCCATCTCCCCGCGAATCTTCACTAACTCGTCAAATAACGAGTCGAGCCGCGCCTTATTCCCATCGAACCAATCGCCGCGAGCGTCATAAGATGCTTTACGGACACCCGCGTCATCGTTTTGATGATACGGCGCAAGCTGCGCAAGCGTGAGCGTCTTACCATCGAACTCAATCTGAGCAGACGCGAGTAACTTGTCGTACTCCGTGCAAAGCTTGTTCTCCTCCTGCATGAGCGGAACGATCTCCGGTGAAAACGCC
>JAITGH010000077.1 GCA_031280855.1 Oscillospiraceae bacterium
AGTCCGACTTGATCGCGACGAACTTCTCTCCGTTCCAGAACCGCGTAAGCATGGTATCAAGGAGTCCGTTAGCGCGGCGCTCCCATTCTGCGGACTCTGCGGGCTTACCGAGCTTCGCCGCAAGCTTCGATTGGCACTCTGATACAAGCACGAGGAACGCATACAGATCCGGGCTGGCAAGCGGCATTCCTTTACAGAAGATCGACGCGTCGTCCCAGCCGCTCTCGTCGCCGTGCACATAACTGAGTAAGCCGTTGAACGTGCGGAACTGATCCCACCACTGCACCCACTTGCCCATTGGCGCGTATAGCCGCTCACATTGTTCTGCGGTGAACGCGTCTATTCCGACCTTGTCGATAATCCAACTCAACGCGAACCCTTGGAACGGCGGCTTCGGCGCGATCATATTCACGTGAGCGTGAGTCGCGCCGTCAGGCAGCTGACCGTACTCGTCCTGAAGCGTGAACATCGATTCAAGCAACGTCACGGCAGTGTCGAGATCTTTGTACAACGCCATCGCGTGATAGGACTGATGCCACCCCATGGCTCGCATCAGCATACCGTTGCGCATCATAAGTACAAAATCCGTCTTAAGCTCCCCCTTCGGGAACGCATAGCACACCCAGATCACGTAGATCGAGAACAGCCACGTCTGCTCGTACTCCTTCGGCGGTCGCGGGTACTTGTCGACCCAACGCTTGAAGTCGGAGAGATTGGCGGCGGCATGCGCGTCGAAATCTCCCAATCTCGCCCTAACGTCGGGCTGTTCTCCCGTCGGGCGGTTGACGCTGCTCTCTTCGTAATAGACGTAGCCGAACAAATCGCCGCCGGAGTCCGGAGTCCACGCGATCTCGGCATCCTGCGGCTTCATCGCCATCGCCAGCCACTTATAGTTGTGAGCTTGAGTCCCCGTCAGGCACTCGAACAAGAACTCGCCGATCTGCTCGAACGCCGTGTAAACGGTACCGTCAAGCCTGTCAAGGAACTGCTCATGCGCCCGAAACTTGATAGACATCCGCAACCCGAGCCCTCCCCTGCCCCGCACCAGCAAGGTCTCCCCGTTCCCGAAAACGAACTCAAGACTGCCGCCCTCGCGATCGGTAAGCTCAAGCTTACCGGGCGTCGCGATTTGAGTGTACTCGACGGGAACGCCGCCGCGAGTCGGCTTCAGCTTGATGAGATCATAGCGGTCGCCGATCCCGGTATAGCTTAGCCATAGGTGCGCGTCGCGGTGCGATAGAAACGAGAAATACGGGTTAGACTCCCCTGCCGCCTGCTCCGGACCCGTAAGCAGCATAAGCCGAGTATAGCGTCTGCTGAACGGGATTAGCCCGGTGTCGATGTTGTCGATCGAGATGTTCACGGTGACCCTCCTATTAGTAACGCGAATCTGACGAGAGCTCCGCCGCCCGCGTCAACCGCACATTTTTACCCAATTATACAGCAACGCGCCTCGCAATGCAAGCGTTTATTGGGTTTTTTCGGTTAAAACGAAAAAATAGCTTGACAACCGCCGATATATGGTATAAGATGATAGTATCATTAACTTATGTAACATGGGGGACGGCTCCAATGGCTAGATCACAGCAAGTCAAGTGCGAATCCTGCGACCAGATGTACCCGGCTTCAAAAAGCAAGTGCCCGCACTGCGGAGAGCGGCGTCCGCTTTCGGCTAGGCGTAGCGGACTCGCATCAAGCCCACACATGCTGATAGGTATCGTCTCCGTCGCCGTACTTATCATCATTGTCGTGACGATCGTCTTCTTCAGCCTCAACAAGGACGGCGAGGTCGATCCATCGGCTACTCCGACAACCTCCGGTTCTGTCAGCGCGATTACCCCGCCCGCCGGTGAGCCTACCGCAACCACTGAATTCCCGAACGATGTCGCGGTTACTCAGATCGTGTTCATGAACATCAAGAACGACTACTTCGAGCTTGCGGGTCCCGGCGGAACGTTCCCGCTTGGCGGTCGCGACGGGTTAAACGAGGACGTTATTCTCTCCCCAACCGAGGCGACCGGTCGGACGACCATCAGATGGAGCTCCGAAAATGAGGCAGTCGCCATCGTTAACCCAATAACCGGACTCGTGGAAGCGATCGGACCGGGCACTACTCGAATCATCGTGAAAGCCGGCGAAGCCGAGCGTGCCGTTACCGTTACGGTACTCTCACCGGATATCGCGAACCCGAACAACTCTCCGCCGCCGTCGTCAAGCTCTAATCCCGGCGGTCAGAGCACTGCGCCGTCCGGAGGCATCATCAAGTTCAGCACGAATAACGATGTCTCGCTAAGCTTGTCCGGTAAAGCTCCGCTGTCGAAAGACTTCACGCTGAAAGTGAAGCTTTCAAACGAGTCAACGTGGGCGACCGAGGGCGTCGTGTACTATTCCACGAATACCGATGTCGCGACGGTTAACGACAAGGGACTGGTAACCGCCGTAAAGAAGGGGCAGTGCAAGATCAAGGTGACGTACAAAGGGCAAGAGGCGACGTGCGACATCCACGTTACAGGGTAAATCTCGAGCTCATACTCACGTACGAGCGTAGCTTTCGTTACGCTCGTACGTAGGTGTCGGCAAATTCGATTCGACCGGTTAGTTTATAAATTATTTACAAAAAATTCGAAAAATCTTCTTGCTTTTTTGGCAGGTATGTGCTATAATAGGGGATAGATAAATTTATACGGAGGTATGTATGGAAAGCTTAAAAGGCAAGACTCTGTTTGTGACGGGCGGAGCGAGCGGAATCGGACTCGGTATCGCTAAGGCTGCGGCTGTCGAGGGCGCGAACATCTTCATCGCCGATTTGCGTCAAAGCGCAATCGATGAGTCACTCGCGTGGTTCAAGGAGAACAACTACCCCGCCGCCGGCGCGAAGTTAGACGTGTCCGACCGCAGCGCGTTCAAAGTCGCCGCGGACGCTGCGGAGGCGAAGTTCGGCAAAATCCACATCCTAATCAACAACGCAGGTATCGGATGCGCGTCAGGTCCGCTGTGGAGCGTGAGCGCTGAGGATACCGATTTCGCGCTCAGAATCAATCTCGTTGGCGTGCTGAACGGCATCCAAGAGATCGTGCCGCGCATATTGAAGCACGGCGAAGAGGGCTACATAGTCAGCACTGCCTCAAAGGCCGGGCTAATCCCGGTGCCGGGTTGCGGATTGTATAACCTCACGAAACAAGCGGTTGTCGGAATCAGCGAGACCCTCGCAAGCGATCTCAAGGGCACGAAAGTCGGCGCCGCCGTTCTATGCCCGGGTCCGTTCACCACGAACCTCGGAAAGTCCGGTCAAGAGGTCGAGGCTGAGCTGCTCGGACGTGAAATCAAACCGTTCCTGCCGCCGCAACCGAAAGACGGCGAAGAGCCGCCAAAACGTCCCGCACCGCCTGCCGACGTCGACTTCACCAAGATCATGCGCAGCATTGACGAAGCCGGAGCTC
>JAITGH010000079.1 GCA_031280855.1 Oscillospiraceae bacterium
GGCAATTTCCCCCTGGCCGTCTCCCCAGTCGTGCAGCGCGCCGGAGGCATGGACCGTGCCGTCTATTTCAAATACCACATAATCGTTTTTCTTTTCCTGAATGTCCGCCGCGCTGCGGCCGAGTTCGCACTGGGCATGGGTCCGAAGATATGGAGCCGCCAAAAGGGAGAGACGCTGTACTCACTGCGGTTGCTGCCGTTTGGCGGATTCTGCGCGATGGAGGGCGAGGACGGGACGGAGTCCGAGCCCGACGTTATAAACCCGCGCTCATTCAACGCGAAATCGTGGTGGAAGCGCTGCCTGATTCTGGTTGCGGGCGCACTTGCGAACTTCATACTCGGATACCTGATAATAGTGGTAGTAGTCGCGGCGGTGAATCCGGGCATCGGCGTATGGGAATGCATCTCGTATTCATGGAGACGCGCTCTCGAGCTTATGGGCATGATCTCCGAAAGTATAAAAATGCTGTTCAACGGCAAAGCGGGAGTGCGCGACCTTGCGGGCCCCGTGGGTATCGTGTCCGTAGTTAACGAAGTCGCGAGGAACTCCGAGACTGCTCGGGAAGCTGCGGCGAACATGGCGACGCTGTTCGCGTTCATCGCGATCAATCTCGGTATATTCAACTTACTGCCAATACCTGCGTTGGACGGCGGGCGAGTTTTCAGCACAATCTTCATGACCGCGCTCGAGAAACTGTCCGGACGCAAGCTGAGCCGCAAGGCGGAAAGCTATATCCACGCGGGCGGCTTCATATTGCTGCTCGGACTGATGGCGTTTACCCTGATTAACGACATCGTGAGAATCGCCGCCAACTGACGGGGCTCGCGATTGCTCCGGGTACGTGGCTATCGGTTACGGGCTACCATACAAACCCAATCGTCGCGTGATTCTACGTTGACGACTTGGAGTCCGGCGGCGAACAATGCGGACTCGACCTCGGCGGCTGATGCGCCGATAATGCCGGAGGCGATCAGAGTTCCGCCGTCGTTCAGCAAGCCCGGTACCAGCGGCGCGAGCCGCACTATGACGTCGGCGACGATGTTCGCGAACACGAGGTCGAACCGCTCCGTAAGACTCGCCTCGAAGATATCAAGCGTGCGGAACTCCGGCTCGACGGCGTTAAGCGCGGCGTTGGAGGACGCGACAGTCGGCATGTTCGGATCGACGTCAAGTCCGAGTGCGCGGGTTGCGCCCAACAGCATAGCGGTAATCGCGAGGATTCCGCTGCCGCAACCTATGTCCAGCACACTCGCGATCGTTCCGGTTGAGAAGACGCGCTCGGCGGCTTCAAGGCATAGCGCGGTGGTCGCGTGACCTCCCGTGCCGAACATCATGCCGGGGTCGAGCCGAACTACGGTCTTCCAGCTCGGCACGACGACAAGGTTCGCGCCGAAGCTCGCCGCTTGCCAGAAGGGCTTCCAGTTATTCGCCCAATCCTCCTCGCGGATTGCACGCGTTTGAACCTCGAAGGCAAGCGGGCGGAGCGAATCTGCGGCTTCGACTCTATCGGCGGTAAAGTAAACCGTAACGGACGCGGGACGGTCGGCGGTAATCGCCTCGTCAACGTAGTCCCAGTAGCGAGAGTTGGACTCCAGCGTCGCACGGAACTCCGCAGGATCGTCTACGGCGTACGCGAGGTTCAACTCGTCGAGCGTGCCGCAGAACTCCGCGACGTCATATGGGTAGAACGTAAACTCGTGGTACACTTGCAATACTCCCGTGGGTTAAGAGTTACGGCGGATCTCCGCACGTTGAATCTTGCCGTTGATAGTCTTGGGAAGTGCGCTGACGAACTCGACGATTCGCGGGTACTTGTACGGCGCGGTCTCGTTTTTGACGTAAGTCTGCAACTCCTTGACGAGTGCGTCGGAAGGCGTGAAGCCTGTGTTAAGTACGACGGTAGCCTTGACGAGGAATCCGCGTTCGCCCTCGGTATCGGGAACTCCGGTAATCGCGCACTCCAGAACCGCCGGGTGCTGAACGAGTACGCTTTCAATCTCGAACGGTCCGATCCGATAGCCGGAGCTTTTGATAATGTCATCGTTGCGCCCGACGTAGAAGTAGTAACCGTCCTCATCGCGCCACGCCGTATCGCCGGTGTGATACCAACCGTCGCGCATCGCTTGACCTGTCTTCTCGTCGTCGAGGTAGTAGCACATCATAAGCCCCTCGGTGTGGTGAGGCGCATAGCGCATACAAAGCTCCCCGGTTTCTCCGGTCTTGCACGGATTGCCGTCCGGGTCGAGCAAGTCGACGACGTACTGCGGCGAGGGTTTACCAAGCGAGCCGGGAATCGGAACCG
The DNA here is from genome assembly GCA_031280855.1 of Oscillospiraceae bacterium. Taxonomy (GTDB): domain Bacteria; phylum Bacillota; class Clostridia; order Oscillospirales; family Oscillospiraceae; genus JAISJH01. The sequence continues at coordinate 2,303 of JAITGH010000079.1, forward strand.
TACCCTTAAGGTTGCACATCGTAACGGTCGTCTCGGTTTGACCGAAGCCCTCCATGATGGCGATTCCGGTGCGAGTGCGCCAATCGTTGAATACGTCAGGGTTCAACGCCTCCCCGGCTGTCGTGCAGTACTCCAGCTTGCTGAGGTCGAACTGCGTGAAGTCTTCTTTAAGCAGGAATCGGTACATCGTGGGCGGACAGCACAGCGTCGTGATTTGGAATCTCGCGATCAGCGATAGTATCTCCGTCGGGACGAATGTGTCGAAGTCGAACGTGAACACGCACGCCTCCATCAGCCATTGCCCGTACAGCTTGCCCCAGACGGCTTTACCCCAACCGGTATCGGCGATCGTGAAGTGCAGTCCCTGCGGATTCACGTTGTGCCAATGCTTCGCGCCGAGCAAGTGCCCGAGCGAGTACAGATGATCGTGCAGCACCATCTTCGGGTACCCGGATGTGCCGCTGGAAAAATACGTCAGCATCGGCTCGTGAACGTTAGTTTCGACGCGCTGCCACGAGTCGGAAGCACGCGGCATCTCGGTATCGAAGTCGAGCCAGCCGTCTCGGCGGCCGTTGACGCTGATCTTGACGGTAAGCTCCGGGCAAGACTCGGCGATTGCGTCGAACGCGTCGGCGGCTCCGCTTTCCACCGTGCACAGTACCGCAGTCGCACCGGACGACTTGACGCGATACTCCGCATCGTGAGATTTCAGCATGTACGTCGCGGGCACCATCACTGCGCCGAGTTTGCACAGCGCGACAGAGATCGGCCAGAACTGCCAATGACGCTTCAGCACGACCAGTACGAAGTCGCCCTTACCAATCCCGAGCGAGCGTAAGTAGTTGCATGTGCGGTCGGACAGCGTCTTCATATCCGCAAATGTGAACGTACGCGGCTCAAGCTCACGTCCGCACCAGACCATGGCTTTACGTTCCGGGTCATTAACTGCGATGTCGTCCACAACGTCATAGCCGAAGTTGAAGTTTGCCGGGTACTTCAGCGCGAACTTAGAAAGGACTCCGTCAGAGCCGTACTCCTCTTCAACGTAGCGGAGATTGATATTACGCGGTTTAGCGTTAAGCATTGAATACACCTCCTAATTGCCGGGCTTAAGCACGAAAGCGAGGAACGCGCAATCCGTCCCGCCGATCGCGATCATGCCATGCTTGCGCCCGCTGTCGTAATAGACGCTGTCGCCGGGCTCGAGGATCTCCTCGTGGCGTTCGAAAACGAACTTCAACTTCCCGCTTAGCACGATGTTAATCTCTTGCCCCGCGTGAGAGTTAAGCTCGACGGGTTTGCCCTGATCCTCTGCGGAGTAAGGCGCGATGACGCGGAACGGCTCCGCGAGCTTCTTTCGGAACAGCGGAGCGAGGTGGAAATAGCGGAAGCCCTCACGGCGGCTCATTTGCAGTCCCTGCCCCGAGCGCGTGACCTCGTACCCCATCAGGTGCGGCGACTCCCCGGTTAACAGCTCTACAACGTCAACGCCGAACCGTGAGGCACAGCGATGCAGGAAGCTGTACGGGAAGTCGAGTGCGCCGCGCTCGTACTCGCGGTACTCTTCGACGGAGACCCCGGTCGACTCCGCCATCTCCTCTGCAGAGAATCCGCAATCGTCGCGAAGCCCCTTGATTCGCCTTGCAATCTCAATGATCTGAGTGTCCATTATGTAACCTCCGGATAGTTGGCTGAAGCGGCGAAACGCACGGCGTTACTTTACGCGGCACCGCACCGCTTTACGAACGATTATACCATGTGGTACGCACGGTGTCAACACTTTTCGCAAGCCCGCGTCAGTGAAAGGAGCGTCAATGCGATACATCTTGATCGAAGTACTTGGCGTCGATTACTCGCGGCTGGTATCAGAGGTTCGAGAGGCTCGAGCCGATGTTCCCGCGATAATCGCCGGAGCAATAAAGCTTGTAACGATCGGAGGAGACCTATCGGGGTTCAGCAAGCAGCTTCAAAACCTTGGAGTATTCACCAAAATCACCGCCTCAAGAGTCGGTATAGTCGGGAGGACAACCAACATGCTTAACATCAACATCACAATCGACGGGGTCGATCCGATAGCCGCAATCCGCCGAGTTCGAGAACACGGCGGCAGCGGCGGCGGAGTAGTGCCGCGAGTCCTCGAGATCGTCGAGCCGTTCGCGGCGGATACTCTGCGTACGATACCGCCGTCGGCGATCGCGGAGCTATTCAATCTGCTTGCGAAAGAACGCTTGATCGAGCTTGCGAAGGAGTTCGGCGTATCGGTAAGTGAGATCCGCGTGACCGCGCCGTAACCCGGTGAGACGGAGGCCGGGACGGCGGCACCGTTCCGCACCTCTGCCTCCGGAGTTCG